>JAUVDZ010000002.1 GCA_030595015.1 Candidatus Peregrinibacteria bacterium
GAAATTTTTCTTTTAATATACCTAATCATATATATTTGATCTTTTCTTTCAAGTCTCATCATGTATTGAAAAATCTCGTCTTTTACTTTGATATGATCACCTGCGCTTTGCACAATTTGTTCAATTTCCGCTTCAATATTTAACTGTATCAGTTCATTGGTCTGTAATTCATCACACTGTTTAATAAAATTTGGATTTCGCTCAATTTCTGCCTTTAATGCAGCATCTACTTGTTCCTGAGTTATACTTTCAATATCACAACAAGGAGGGAAAGGAAACTCTACCGCTGTTGCAAGCGGTTTGTCTAATGTTGATTGTTTTTTCTTTTCGGGGTTTTTTAAAGGCATGTTTAATGAGTGCGTTAACTAGAATAATAAAACCCACTTTTAAGGCTTTCATTACAAATTAAAGGTACTTTTTTGCACTTGGGCAGATATCGTTTAATTTACACTCAATGCATTTGGGAGTAGGGGCTTTGCAAAGCGCTCTTCCGTGGTCTACAAAGTAGTAGGATAAAAGGCCCCAATCATCTTTTTTATATAATTTCATTAGATCTTGCTCAATTTTTACAGGATTTTGTTCTTTAGTCAGCCCTAATCGATTCGAAAGCCTTTTTACATGTGTATCAACAATTACTCCTTTATTTTTTCCAAACCATACCCACAACAATACATTTGCTGATTTTCTTGCAATCCCAGGAATTTTCAGCAAATCATCCATTTCATGCGGAACTGTACTATTAAATTGTTCAACAACTACTCTTGCTGCACCTTTAATGTTTTTTGCCTTATTCCTAAAGAAACCACTTGATCTAATTAATTGTTCAAGGTGTTCTTGATCAACGTCAATATAGTCCTGAATGCTTGGTAATTCTAGAAATAGTTGGGGAGTGATTAAATTCACTCTTTTATCAGTGCATTGCGCAGACAAAATAGTTGCAACAAGCAATTCCCAGGCACTGGTGAAATTTAATGCACATTTAGGATTCGGGTACATTTTGCTTAAACGATTGAAATATTCGTATGCATTATTCTTCATCGTTCTCCCATTACTTTAACAATTACACGTTTTTTGCGACGACCATCAAATTCAGCATAAAAGATTTGCTCCCATTGTCCTAAATCCAGCTTACCTTCAGTTATAGGAACGATAACCTGATGTCCAATTAAAATCCGCTTTAAATGCGCATCTCCATTGTCTTCACCGGTTTGATGATGACGATAATTTTCACCAAAAGGCGCAAGCTTTTCAAGCCATTCATGGATATCCTCAATTAGACCATTTTCTAAATCATTTACATAAACACCGGCAGTAATATGCATTGCAGAAACAAGGCACATGCCCTCAATAACACCACTTTCTGCAACAATATCCGCCACTTCATTTGTAATATGAACTGTGTCGTAGCGATTTTTCGTATTGAACATTAAATATTCAGTATGAGTAGCCATGACTTAACTTTACGCCATCTCTTCTTCAGTTTCAATATCAACCATATCTTCTTCTTCCTCTTTCATAGATTCCGGAACATACTCTTCATTTAATTTTTCTAAATCTAACAAATATAAAGGATTCACATGAACACCATTTTTAATTACTTCAAAGTGCAAATGGGCTCCTGTAGTCAGGTAACCTGCACCTTTAGTCCCGGGAATACCACCAGAAAGACCAATAACTTCACCTGGCAGGACAATATCACGTTCATCTACCAAAGTTTCAGACATATGACCATAAACAGTTAACAGCCCGCCTTTATGGGCTAGAATTATATAGGCATAGCTATTATCTCCGCTATCTTTAATTTTATAAACAACACCTGCTGCAGGCGCTCTAACTGAAGATCCCTGAGGGATCGGAATATCAATTGCATTATGAGGGATTCCAAACACAGCAGCATAAGATGGATCTCTAAAATATGCCGAGATTCCACGCGACGGATTAACCGGCCAATTAAGTTTTTCACCAGTTGCATATTCAGCAGCCATTTCAAAATCATAAACTGCTCTAATATTCGGACTGATTAAGTCCTGATAATCATCCGGATTGAAGTTGTCACCATCTTCTTTGATTTTCTCCTGAACAAATAGTAGATTTGATTTTAAAATATTGATTTCCTGAATAATTTCTAATTGTTCGCGTTTTGATTGAGCAATCAACTCTTTGTAGATTTGTTCTTCACCCTGGGTTTTTTTATAAAGTTGATATTTTGCGTTTTTTTGAAGTTTTAGATTTTTTTGCTCTTCTTTTAATTCAGAATCTAACTTTACTAATTTCTGGTTAGTTTGTTGAAGTTCAGTTCGATTATCCTGATATTCCTGTTTTATAATGTCGAGTTCATTAAATATATTTTGTCCTGTATGTTCAAGAATGCTAAAGTACTCGATTTCCTTTAAAGTATCACCAATGGAAGCATCTCCAAGAAGCATTTTAGAAGCAGAAATATTTGGATTTCCATCTCTGTCAAAGAAGGTATTTTCTTGTAAATACAGCAGTCGAAGATAGTCTTTTAAAATAAGTTTTTGATTTTCAAGTTCAATTTTTTTGATTTCAATATCTTCACGAATTACCTCAATTGCATTTCTCTTTGCAACCATTTGTTTTTCTACATTGCGAATCTTTGTATAAGAATTCAAAATCAGATAATCAAAGTTTGCCAGCTGTTTATTAAGGAATTTGATTGTATCAGCAGTTTCAAGCAAACGTTCTTTTGCCTCATCTACATTTTTTCCAACCTGGAAATAATCATTTCTGGAATTTTGTAACTGATTTTTTAATTGAAGCAAAAATTGTTGATTTTTTGAGCTTTGCGAAACTACAACAGGCACTTTTTCAGCTTCCTGCTCTGCATCTTGTGCATAAGCAGTCATAAGCGGAAGCATAAGTAATAATATTACAAATATTCCGGTTTTCCTCTTTATAGACGTTGCGATTTCGTTCATTTTTGTTTTATTTAAGCGCAAATTTATCTCTATATTATACATCATCTTAAGCCTTTTTGGAAGGGGTAGAGAAAGGACTTTCTTAAAGAAAGTCCTTTACTTGGTAAAGTCTTTTACTTAGTAAAGTCTTTTGTTGGCAATTAGCATTTTCCCTTGCAATTCAGCTGTAAATTGAGTAAAATCGTCATGCTTTAATTAATAATAAAATTTTATGTCTAAGAAGAAAGCAGGAGGATCATCCAAGAACGGTCGCGACTCCCAGGCGAAGCGACTTGGAGTGAAAGTATGGGGAGGTCAAACAGTGGATGCAGGAAGCATTATAATTCGTCAAAGAGGAACTAAATATCATCCTGGTGAAAATGTTGGAATGGGCAAAGACCACACACTTTTCGCACTTATTGGCGGTGAAGTTAAATTTACTGAAAAGAAACAAGTTAAGTTTGACGGAAGAAAATTCAAAGATACTTTCGTTAATATACTTTCAACAAAAAAATAATAATCTTAACCATCTGAACGATGAAGCTTTCACCTAAAGCAGTTGGGCTTACTATGGGTATTCTATGTGGGCTTAGCTTATTAATCATGACCTTGCTTTCACTTTATGCAAGTTATTTGACTCATTTTTCTGAATTATTAATTGGAGTTTATCCTTACTATGAAATTAGCTTACAAGGAGCAGTTGCAGGATTAATTTGGGGATTCATTGATGGATTAATTGGTGGATTGTTATTTGCCTGGATTTATAATTTTTTCGCACCAGGGAGCGCATCTTAATAAATAGTAAATGAGCGATTTTGAAATATTTGGTGATGTTGATGATTCCGGTGGTGTAGATGATGCATCATTTGAAAAGTTTAAAGAACGTGTCAAAGCCGCGCAGGCTCAAATTAAGGCTCTTCAAAAAGGGGAGCAAAAAGTTCGTAAAAAAGAAGAGAAGTTAGTTAAAATTCTTTTGAGATTTGTTAAAAATCATCAAAAAAAAGACATCATGCTTTTAATTGCACGTCTTTTAGAGCAAAATGTTCCTGCTATTTTTATATTAAGTATTGTTTTATTAGGGAATGAGGATGTTCTTAGTGATGAAGAGCAAACATTATTAAAAGCCCCGGAACAAACTCTTGAAACCGAAGAAATGTCGCTTGCAAAAATGGATAAAGACGAGCTTCTTCCGGTTAAATTGAAAGTTAGAATTGATGATTGGCTTAAAAATATTATGTCCGCAGCTTTAGAAAATCCACATAAGCTTTTGCAAACCGGTATTGATTCAGAAAAACGCATTATTCTGCCCTTGGTGCAACTTTGCGCTTTTATTTTAAGAGACTTTCTTACACAAAACAGCGAAGAATCAAATTATGATGATCTGAAAAATTTCAGCCAATTCTTTTTAAGCGGAATGATGCAAAAAGTAGCAAACAACGTTGCAAAACAAAAGAAATTAAAAGAAGAAGAGGAATCAGTCAGCTAAAGTTCCTGGGAAATTAGTTTGAATGTTTTCACGTGCTCCTTGTATATAAGCTGCTTCATATTCTTGTAAGTTTTCTTTTTGAGCACTACTTTTTTCACGTGCATTGTTTACAGCTTTTTTAAATTCTTCAAGTGATTCTTGAGTGTCACTTACATTTTGCCATGACTTTATAAGTTTATATAGACCATATATCCCTACAGCGCTACCACCAATAGTTAAACCTAGCCCTATTGGACTTGTAGCACCAATTACACTATAGCCAACAGTGGCTGCAATAGAACCTGAAATGTTTTCAATATGACCTTCGTCAGGAGAGATTTTATCAGGTTTTAATGTGCTCTCATTACCAATTTGTTTAAGTTTCCCATCAATATCTTTTAACAATGAAAGATTTCCTTGAAGTCTTTCTAGTTTCTTCTTCATTTTTCGCCCTTTAAGAATAGAATAAATTGCGCCAATACCAGGTAAGGGGAAGGCTATTACTTTACCTATTTTTCCTTTTTTCCCTTCTTTACTTGCTTCATCTATTAATTCATCAAGATCATTAAGGATATTTTCATTTTCTTTAATGATATCTATTTTACGTTCAACCTCAGCTAATCCGGGTTTAGTTTTACTTCCATAATTAATAAATGCAGCATTTTCGGCAGTTTTCATTCCATATTCAGCTTCCTCTTCACTTAGATCTTTATCAGGAAATTTTTGCTGGGATTTACCTATTATTTGCGCTTCAGCAGATTTATTAAAAGTCTCAAGTTGAGGGATAGTATAATCATCTTGATTATCTGAAAATGTTTTTTCTGCAGAGATGTAGTGTTCTTTATCCAAATTGTGTAAAACAACATCTGCATTATCATTAGCAGGGTTCATGTACTGATCAATGTTTTCTCTTTGGTCAGGATTTTGCATTTAGTTTTGCTTTTATTTTTGATATTTCTGTATTGTCTTTTTGTTCTCCTTTATATTCTTCAATTTTATCACCTTCCTTATTTAAAAGCTGTACCAATTTTTGGTAGTCAGCAAGGAGTTTTAGTTTTTTAGCAACAATTTGTTTTAGATTTTTTTTAGCCATTTTTTATTTTTATTTCTTTTGCATATTATATCACAATTCGAGGCTTCCGTAAAGTGCCGCGTTGGCCCTGGTTGCTTTTGCCCATTCCTGATCTCCGTAACTATAATGCCACCATTCTTCGAAATAATTTACAAATCCAACTTTTTCCATTATTCGCTTAAACATCATTCGATTATCGTAAAATTCTCCATCCTTAAAATAATTTGTAAAGGATTGTTCTGTGAATTCATCAAAAGGAGTTCCCATGGCAAGTTCGCGACCATTGGCATCAACAATAGTCAAATCAATAGTGCCGCCAGTGTTATGAGGAGCAGGGAACAGGGGGTCATGTGAAGGGGGAGATACAAAGATTTCAACCATTTGGCATAATTTGTCGTGATCAAAATCAGGATGTTCAGCCTTTAAGCGTTCATAGTAATCATCATATAATATTTTTTGAACTTTAAGAGTTCTGTATCCATCCCAGATTTTAAAATTATAACCTTCGGGAAGGAGCTTTTTGGCTTCGCGAAGTCTTTCAACCACACCTTGTCGATTTTCTATTTTTTCTATTTCTGAAAATTTCCATTTAAAATACATGGGTTCTAAAATAAATTCATTAGCAGAATATTCAACTAAACTCTCGCCATTATCTTTAATAGCGATTTCAATTTCATGATCATGTTTGTGATTTTCTAGATTGTCCATTGATCGTGGATTATGCCAATAAGTTTTACTTTACCTTCATATTCCTCAAACACAAGCCTTAAACTTTGCCAGTCCATTCCAAATACTTCCGGATCAAAACCAGAAAAGTGATATTCAATAAAATTCGCATTTTCATAAACTGTTTGAAGATTATTTAAAGAATTCCCACTTCCAATTATCTCGTTTTTCTTAATTTCAGAAGCATTCATAAAGTCAGCACTATAAACAAATTTATCGAAATATTCATTAAGAGTTAGGATGATAGGGGTTCCAATTCCATCATAATTACCCCAAAGTTTAGATTCAAAATTATCCAGCTCAAATGGCATTAAAACAACATCATTTTTTGTATCAACAGTTGCATAAGGTGAGAATCGTACACCTTTTTCAGGATGGATTAATGTTTGCAAAGTGTCGAAGTCCCTAGTTTTAAGGGCTGCAATTGTTTGATTTGCTGTTTCGTCAAAGTTAGGAGTAGATGCACTTGTACAGGCACTTAATAAAAGTACAAATATTGTTGCGATTAACATGGATTTTTTCATAATTTTTAAGTTAGGAACACAAAAATCATAGCTCAATCCGCCCCAATTGATCAAATCACTACTTTATGGTATAATATACCCAGTAAAATATAAACAAAAATCAAAATGACAGCAAAAAAACGTATGTCAGTACTTATTGTTACTGTTTCACTAGCAATACTTTTAGGTGTGCTGATAAGTTCAACATTAATCGCAAAAAGTGATAAGAATTATGATCATGAAAAGGTTAAACGTGTATTAATCACGCCGGATGATGTAAGTTCCGGGCTGAAAATTAAACAAAATAAAGATGTTAAAGTTAAGCATGAATTTGATGGAAAATTTTCAGCAGATGTTCCTGAATCATTAATTGCGGAGCTTGATCAATATGCAGAAATTGAAGATGTTGTAGTTTTAGAAATTACTGATTATGAAAGTCCAAAATACTGCGGAGACGGCTTGATTCAAGCATCAGAGCAATGTGGTGAAACAGGATTACCTCAATGTTCAGACGATAAAGTTTGCAATTATTGTCAGTGTAAAAATCCACAATCAAAAAAGGTTAAAGAAAGAACTTGTGAACCGAGAGATCAAATCCCTTATAATGTTGCACAGGTTAATGGAGGACAAATCCCTTCAGGAAACAAAATTAAAGTCGCTGTTTTAGATACAGGTGCTTTTACTGATCATATGGATTTAGATAATATTAAAGTATGTAAAGATACAACAACCAAAGGTGTAAGTAATGGTTGTGAAGATATTATTTGGCATGGAACTCATACAGCTGGAACTGTTGGTGCCAATGGTGGTTCAGATGGTCTTGGAATTTTTGGATCTGCACCAAATGTTGAGATTTGGGCTATTAAGGTTTGTTATGATTACAGATGTAATGATGATGATATTGCTGAAGCTATTAATTATGCTTCAAAAAGAGGAGTTGATATCATAAGTATGAGTTTTGGTGCGGAAGAAACAACACCAATTATAGAAGAAGCAATAAAAAATAATCCAGAGGTTTTATATATAGCTTCAACTGGGAATAGCGGATATAATGGCGTTACGATTGGTTATCCAGCTGCATACCCAGAAGTTGTAGGTGTTGGCGCTATTGATGTAAATAAAGAAGTTGTAAGTTTTTCATCGAGAGGTATTGATGATGGAGATGACTCAGTAATTTCAGAAAAAGAAGTTGAATTAGTTGCAGGTGGTAGAAGTGTTGAATCAGCTTTTTCTTATAATGGATGCTATGCATTCGGAAGCGGAACTTCAATGTCAGCACCAACAGTTGCTGGATTAGCAGCTAAAGTTTGGCAGGGAGATGCTGAAAATACGAGATTGTACTTACGAAGCATTGCTGAAGATATCACGCAAGCATACGGTGGGGGAGCAGGTCCTGGTTACGATGCTGCTTCAGGATATGGATTACCAGTTGCACCTTAGTTTACAAGGTGTAAAATACAATTGATATTCGTAACAAACATACTATGAAAAAGCTATTAAGTCTCTTAGCTGTTTCGGTGATTGTTTTTGCAGTGGGATGTACCCAGGCACCTCAAACTACTTCAGATGTTGAAAATCCTGTAGTGGAAGCTCCGGATCCAATTCCTGAGGATTTTGTTGGTGTTTGGTTAAGAACTGCAACATATCTAAATGGAGGACTTGAACATCGTGAGCCGGCAACCTGGACTTTAAATAATACAAATTATACCTCTACTGGTACTTGTATAAATACAGGTAAAGTTATGGCTGAAGGTGGGAATACGGTATCTATAACATTAGATAGTACATCTTGTGAAAATGTTCCAACTGGTGGAACTGTAGCTTTTACTTATGAAATTATATATGACGAAGAACGTGATGTTGAAGTAATGACAGTTTACACTGGGCCTATGATGGAAACATACGATAGGCAAAGCTAAAGTATGCTTGCGGAGTGGTTATGTTTTTATGATGTTTTTCAAAATTTCAAAATTTTTGAAAAAATGATTTAAAAAAAGAGCGCTATCAATTAAATGACAGCGCTCTTTTACTATATGTGTTTTTTAATTCGTCAAAATTCTATAAAGCATATCCATTGCGTATCTTCTACTTAGCTCCATTGGTCCGATATCTGTTGGACTAACAAAACTAAATGGTAGCCAGTCATGAGGTTCTGCTGACCAGATCATTGAACAATACCAACAATCATCAGCATCAATAGAATAATATTTATCTAATCCTCCTAAGAACATTTTAAGTCCTTCTGCCAATAAAACGATATTGCCTGGTTTTGCTACGTTTCCAGCATAACCTTCAACAAATCCATCTTCTTTTGCAGTACAGAAGTATTTAGCATACCAATCATCAACTACATCGTTAAAGCATGCTTCAGCATTGTTATCAACAACACCCAGACCCTTGTATTCACGAGCTCTGTATGCCATTGCTAAAAGCTCAGCACGAGTTAATTCATCATCAATTCTTAAATTTCCGAATGCATCACCTTTAACGATTTCTCCATGTTCGCATAAGTAAACTGCAATTGCATAGTGGTCATCAGATGTGTTGATATCAAGCCAGTCACCACAATCAACTACAACTTCGTCTTCACACATTGCACTACATCCATCTCCATTTACATTATTTCCATCATCGCACTGTTCTCCTGAGTCTACTGTTCCATCTCCACACACACCAGGTGTAGGAGTTGTTTCAATATGACACGAAGCGTCGCATCCATCTCCGTCAATATTATTGAAATCATCACATTCTTCAGCTCCTTCTAGAACGCCATTTCCACATGCAACCGGAATATAGAATTCATCGAATCCAATATCATAAGCTGCACCTGAAGGTCTTGAAGTTCCAAAGTAATCTTCAGTTACAAGTGGAAGTGAAATAGTAGTTCCTGCATCAATACAGTCTGAGCCAGCACCTAATTCATATGCAGCAGCTCCGGATCCACCAATAAATGCAGGATCACAACTAGAAGAGTTATTCATTTCATCTGCAGTAGCACCCCAGACAAAGTCAGTACCACTAACATTTGCAACTAAGTTATTATAAACATTGTTTTCTTCAGTCCCGCTTGTTGCAATTGCTGCAGTTAAAGCAGTCCCTTCAGCAATTGTATTATTATAAACTTCAGCCTGATTATTAATTCTAATTGCAACTCTATTGTTACTACCAGAATCAGCAATTAAGTTATTGTAAACTTTTGCACCACTTGTTGCTGTAATAATTCCATAAGATCCATTTAATGAAGAAGCTCCCTGGAAAAAGTTGTTGTTTACAGTAGTCCCGTTACCTCCAGCAGTTTCAATAACAGATTTATCAGAACTAACCAATGTAAATACATTATTAGTAATTTCGCCATTACTTCCAGAACCAGCAGTAATTCTAACAAAGAAATCTGTAACACTGGCAAGTGCAAATCTACAGTCATCAACAGTAAAGTTATAACCGGAACCAGCTAGATTAATATCAATAAAAGAACTAACTGCTATTCCTCCAAATTGTAAGCCAGTAAGAGTTCCATCAATATTTGTTCCAGTAATTTGTCCAGAAACAATGGTTTGATTTCCGTCTGTATCCTGAGAAGTAAAAGGATTTGATTCGCCAGGGCCTCCATTAAAACCACCTTCGATACTTATAGTGTCAAGATTAACAAGATTTAAATCTTCAGTATAAGTACTTTCAGCAACTTTGATAACACCTCCCTCTGAATCCATGTCATTTAGGGCCTCAGTGATAGTTAAATAAGGGGAATCAATGGCACCATGAGAATAAGAACCATAATCCACCCAAACCAGTTCTCCATCTACGTAAAGTGTTTGATACGCAGCTGAAACCGGCGATGCTGCTACAATAAATAGCCCTATTGTGGCTATAAAAGGGAGTAGCACCTTTGCGAGTTTGTTCAACATATTGAAAGGTTAATAATATACTTTACAAATTATACATCTCTTATAACGATTTTCAATATGTTTGTGTTACAATTCTTCAATTATCATCTCTGCTACTTTCATCCCATCAATCGCTGAAGAGACTATTCCTCCTGCATGTCCTGCTCCTTCTCCGGCTGGGTAAATACCAGCAATGTTTGATTCGAAGCCTTCGTTTCGTTCTATGCGGATTGTTGATGAACTTCTGGTTTCAACTCCAGTTAAAATCGCTTCTGGATGCGCGAACCCTTTTATTTTATTGTCCAAAAGGGGAAGTGCTTCTCTTAGGCTTTCTAAAACATAATCAGGTAGACATGAATCTAAAGAAGTTGGCTTAACCCCGGGTTTGTAGCTTGGTTTTACTTTTTTTATTTCTGTAGATGCTCGTTTTTCTAAGAAATCTCCGACTAATTGTACTGGCGCAGAGTAATCACTGCCTCCTGCAATAAAAGCCTTTTTTTCCCATTTTTGTTGAAATTCTATGCCTGCTAAAGGATTATCTGAGGCAAAATCACTAACTTTGATTGGCACAAGCAAAGCACTATTTGAATTTTCGCCATCTTGTGCATATTTACTCATTCCATTTGTGACTACAGCATTTTCTTCTGAAGTTGCTCCCATCACATAACCACCCGGGCACATGCAAAAGGTATAAACCGGGCGTTTATCTTCGAGATGCTGGACTAATTTATATTTAGCAGTAGGTAACTTCGGATGTTCATAATTATCTCCATATTGTGACTTATTTATCATTTCAGTGTGATGTTCTATGCGAACACCAATTGCAAATGGCTTTTGATTCATTTTTAATTGTCGTTCATAAAGCATTTTATATGTATCTCGCGATGAGTGACCGGTTGCCAGGATCAGCTCATCAACCGGAATTTTATCTATATCGTTTACAATAATTGCCTTTAATTTGTTATTTTCAATCACTAGATCAGTCAAACACGTTTCAAATTTTACTTTCCCTCCATATTTGATTATTTGATTTCGAAGATTTTTTATAACTTCACGCAATTTGTCAGTTCCCACATGCGGCGAGGCACTCCATGCGATTTCTTCCGGTGCTCCTGCTTTGATTAGTTCACTAAATATATATTTTGAACGTGGATCGTTTATAAGAGTGTATAATTTTCCGTCAGAAAAGGTTCCGGCACCTCCTTCACCAAATTGTATGTTTGATTTTGGATTCAAAACGCCTGTATCTGAAAATTTATCAATATCTTTGATTCGCGAATCAACATCCTTTCCTCTTTCAATCAAAAGGGGATTCAGCCCCGCTTTTGCAAGCAATAGAGTTGCAAATAATCCACATGGCCCACTACCAACTATCACGATTTTTTTATTTGTTTTGTTTGCGGGTTTTTCCTTATAGATAAAGGGTTCCTGAATCCTGGCTCGATGACGCTTATTCCATTTTTTTATTGCCTTTGTGTCTTTAACTTTAACATCCAACGAATATATAAAAAGGATATTATGTTTTTTACGAGAGTCGATGGCTTTTTTAATTATCGTGTATGATAAAATTTCTTTTTCAGAAATTGCTAATATTTTCGAAACCTTAGATTTTAAGATTTCTTCATTATCGTCCAAGCCTAGTTGGATTTCTTCAATTCGGATTATATTCATGACATCAGTATATACTTAATCGTTATTGATTATTAGATTAAAGTCTGGTTTTTTAAAGAAAATCTATTAAAATGCATTTATGAATAATTTTTTTATTACAATTGGGCATTCATCACTTAATATTCCCGATCATACAAAGGAAAGGATCAATTCGGACGCTATTTTATTAGAGCTAGCAGAACCTGGATTAATTGAAGTTTGTGATTCTTTTCAAAACAAGAAAGTGATATTTGATTTACATCGTGCAATTTTGGATGTTAACAGAAGTCGAAATAATATTGATCCAAAAATAGAAAGATCTTATCCCCTTGAGAGGGGATTGTTTCCCACAGGGGATTTTCAAGGAAATAGAATCTATAAAGCTGGTAAAGAACTAAATGTTAATGAAAAAAATGAGCTTTTGAATTCTTATTACGACACTTTTTTCCAGCAAATTGATAATTTAATTGGATCGAATGAATATAGTTTCTTTATAGATATTCATTTAATGAACGATAATATTTCCAGCTATGAAATGAAAAGTGAAAGACCTGACATTACAGTTGGTAATCTTGGAGATCCAGACGGAGAAATATGTTTGAATAGACCTTCAACTACGATTAGTCCGAAAAAAGCTCGAGATATTAAGAGTTTATTTGAAGATGTGGGATTAAGTTGCAAACTAAACCGTCCTTTTGCTGGTGGTTATATAATGATGAAATATTTAACTAAATTCCCTTGTTTTCAATTAGAGATTAATAAAAGAGTTTTAATGGACTCAGACAGTTCTATGCCCAACCCTAAAAAGTTGAAAGATTTAAAATTCAAACTGGAAGCTGTTTTTAATAAAATAGCTTAAACAAGCCAAATTCAATGGGGTGAGTGATGGGTCTCGAACCCACGACCTTCCGGACCACAACCGGACGCTCTAACCAACTGAGCTACACTCACCATAGTAATTAGCATATCTAAACGCAAAAGTTATTCTATATACTTTGACCGATATTGGCAAGATTTTCTTAAATCCCCCCTGGGGGGGCTTTCCATCCCCGGGGATGGAAAGCTTATTGCAGAATTGTATTGTAATTATTATACTTTGCTAATTTCGAAGTTTGGCGCACTCAGTCTTTAGTGGCAGCGAGCCGAAGGCTCGCTATCTCACTGACTTCGTCGTACTTATCCATCCGATTCGCTTTGCTCATACGCATGTATAAGCACACAAAAAAAACAGCCCCCACTTGGGGGGCTGTTTCTTTTTAGACTTAGGAGTACCAACGCCCTAGAAAAGCCTCGATATCCTAAACTAATATATGTCTTAAACGGAAAGACCGTTTAAAGTGTAGCTATTTCCTGTCTATTATTGGTTGAGCTCAGGAACTTCTCATAATCGTATGCAAGTACTGTTGAGTCATATCTTCGCATGGTAAAGTTTGGTAATTCACTTGGATCGTTATCAAACTCTTGCCCTGAGAAGATAAAATATTTTAAGTATAGGTATTTTCGTCTTAAGTCTACATCGTATTTTGCCATCTCTTTAAATTGTTGACCGTGCAAAAGATAGTAATTGTAACTTTCTGCGAAATCTTCATATGGATCACTCATAGCATATCCAGTAACAAAATCGGTTCTTTCAGCAGTTACTTTAATAGTTGTATCGTTTTCCCAGCTAATTCGATAGAATCGTAAGCTAGGATCATCATTATAGATTGGAAGACTTCCATCCATAAATTCACTATTTCCTGTCCATATATTACCGGTCTTGAGTCCTGTATCAACGATGTGTCCCATTTCATGGACTAAAACTGAACTTAATTCAGCATCATCGACATCTGAACATCTTAATATGATTGTTGATCCGCCACCTAAACCGCGACGTCCTTCAGCGAAATATAAAGTGAGGTGCTGAAGATACTCTCGGTGTTCTTTTGGTAAAGACGTTAACGTCTGGAACACGAGAGACTTGCAATGATTCAAAGAGCCTATTGTACTTCGACTTTCTGTCGTGTAACTAGATCCTGGATAAAGCCTTAAATCAAGGGATTCTAGCTGATTTGCGTAGTGCTCATCAATCGAAGCAGCGTGATTAGTATACTTTTCTGGCACGTCTTCGGCAAGTACATTTTTAAAATCTTCTTGATAGAAAGCAGAGATGTTTTGCTGGTTGATGACAAAGAGCAACAATAGTCCCAAAAACTGAAATAATTTTCCAATATGACGTCCCATATTTAAATTTCTTTAAATGTAAAAAGGACGAAACTATATCAAATACTTGACGCATTGTCAATACTAAAGTTTGCCTATGTTGGAAGTTTAACCAAGTGTATATAAATAATCTCCAAGTTTTTCTATTGCTATCTTACGCCTAGGGGCATTCTTGTACATTCTAAATACTCCACTTAAGTAATGTGGCATTACACCATTAATAAACTCTGCTTTTGTTGTATTTGCTGACTTGAAAGTGTTTATAATAGATTTATACAATTTTGTATCAACTGCCTCAATTGCTTTTAGTGCCTTTTGGTCACCATAACAAGCTAAGACTAGAGTTGTGCCGAATTTAGCAAATATATCTTTATTTAATTCCATTCTTTGGCTTTCGTTTAATGAAGCTGATAGGTTTGCCATTGGCAATGCTCCATCTGTTGCACTTCTTACTACTCCTACAATCCACCCAAAATGTGCAGCAGGAGCCGCACCTAATGCATCAACAAGCTCTTGATCTGTTGGTTTATGTGTTGCAAGGTACCTTACTAATCCTAATTTAGTTATTCCTGAATTAGCAAAATTTCTACTATAATGTGTTAATACTTTATCAGCTTTATCAGTATCTGATTTTTTAATTCCATAGTTAGCAAGAAAGCTTTCATAAGCTCCTGCAAATTTAGAATCTTCTCCATCAAATATTGGCATATGAAAGATACTCTTTCTCCCTTTTTTATATCTTCGATCCCTGGCAAACGTATTAAAGTCACCCCTGGTTAATCTATCACCTGATTTCATTATATTTTCTTTCATTTGGTTCAACATGTCACCATTTGGCCATTCTCCCTTCATCCTTAAAGCAAATTCCGGACTATTGGGTAATACGTATCTTAAAAACATAATGTATTTTTGTGGTTTGTTTTTAGCGACTCTTTGTCCAGTAAAACCTTTATAACCAGGAGCAATCATTACACCGCCAACCGGTTGAATAAATTCATGTATTCTTGGTTTAATTTTTCTAAGTAAAGCTGGATTACTACTTTTTAAATAACTTTCAAAATTCCTAACCGCATTCTCGTAGGCACTTTTAACCGCAGCAACCTGAGCTTTATTTTTACTAGATAGATTTGGGTTAATTGGAACTTTTGAAGTCATATAACCAATTCCACCTGTAGTAGTTTCATGATGTACTCTTTTAGAAAGACTTGTTTTTATTTGATTATTATATAAATTCGTAAATCCTTTTGTATAACGTCCAAATTTATTACTTGTTATATAAGAGCCTAAATTGCTTCCGGCAGGTATAACGTCTGAAGAAATTCCATTAAGATTATCAATATTCGGAGATTCTTTGGGATATTCTCCGGATATTTGCGCTCTCCAATCAGAAGGCCCACCAACTAACAACCACCATTTTCTTGTGTAATCTTTATCAGAAGTTGTGAATTTAACTTCGCGATCAGAAGTAACAACTTGAATTTTTCCATCTTTTTCAACAAGTCTTATATTTTTTTGGTTTAAAAGAACTCCAGTAATAATCATTGAATAAGTTGGCATAACAAAGCTTTTCCCATCTGCTTTTGCCTGTGCCTTCATTTCATCAAGAGCCATTACAACTTTTTCAATACTGCTGTTTTGTTTTTTAAGTTTTGTATCTAGATATCGCATTGCCATAAACATTTGGTTGCTGCTCATTTCATTTTCAGCAACACCGCCAACCGGCAATTCTTTTAATTCATCCTTAATATTATAACTTTTATATTTTGCTTGTTGTTCCAGATAAAGTTGCCCAAGCTCTGAGAAATCATAATTACCTAAATACGCTATTGAATTATTCATTATTCTTGCACCTTCTGAATCTAAATCAAATGATTTCTTAAGCATATCCCGCTTTCCGGATTGATCTTCAATAAAGTTACTTGCAAGCGCTTCACCACTTTGACCGGTTGCAACTTTAGCAACTGCATTTAATCCTAAAGCACCTAGTGTTATTACTCCGGCTTTTCCTAAAATCCCTCTGAATTTTGCTGCATTTTCATTTTCAGTGTTTAAAAACCAGGCTAATCCAAGTACTATTGTTGTACCTGCTAACATTCTTTCTTTACCATCCATTCCTGCCCAGTTTGCTCTGAATCCTTCAATTTTTTTAGCAATAAATCTCATACCGCTTCTGGCAGCTGCAAATGGTTTTGATAAAACTGAAGCTTTTTGTGTTCTTACAATTTTTTCAATTTTTAATCCATCGTGCATTCGTTCTCTGAATGAAAGATGTTCATGCCATCCTTTTCTAATTGATTCTCTGACACCATCAGAAATTAAAGCGCTACTAATTATTGTAGAATCATCAATTTCTTTATCTATTTGATCTTCTTTAGCTGCAAAAACTTGATCTAAATATTGATAAACGGTTTCATCTTGTAAAGTTTGTTTATTGTCTTCTCTATATTTCAGGATATGTCTCATTATTGCTCCAGCAGAATCTCTGAATCCGTCATCTGTTGAGAATTTTGCGCTTACCAGAGTTGCATTGTTCATATTATCATGAAATTTTTGCATTGTTGGAGCTGAGAATAAAGCTTCTTTTTGAGGAGGTGCAGGAGGAACGCTAAGTCCAGTTCCTGCTCCAATAGCTGTTGTTGTAATTCTGTTAACCTGATTCTCATAATTACTGAATAATTGCTTTTCTGCAGGTCTTGCAACAGCTTCAGCTTTATTGTAAGAAAACCCTCCCAAAGCAAGCTTATTCATCTTTTTCTCTAATTTAGTTAAACCTTCAAAAAACTTCTTATGATGTTTTTGCATATTCGCAGGTTTTGCCTTTAAAGGCTTCATAAAATCCGAATACTTAAAATTCTCAATATCTTCTGGATTATTTAAATCCGGATACAACTCTTTTCGAGATTGTGTAGTCTGGATAATCTCTTGTGTTTCTCGGTTAGTTGCTGCGCTAGGCGCTGCTGCCGGTGCTGTACTTCCTCCACCTGCCATATTTTTGTTTGTTTTAATTTATCTATACATTATACCCGAAAAATGGCTTGTTAACAAGGCTATTCTTCGGTTTGATCGTTGTCTCGTGCATTTTTCATATGATCTGCAAGCATTTTGAATGCTTTTTTTTCCAATTCATCTCTTTCCTGCTCAATTAACCTTCTTTTAGCCAAAAGTTTGTTGTAATTGCTAATAAGTGCTTCCATTTTTTTTATTTTATCATCTTTTGACATATATATAATAAGGTTATTTTTCTTGATTTGGATCGTGCTCTTCTAGAACCTTGTCAAGTTCTTCTTTCATTTCATCCTGCTCATCAATTGCTTTTTTAATTTGTTTCATTCCTTCGGCAGTACTGGATTTATTTGATTCGATTGTTGATTGTAATTTTTCTACTTTAGCCTCTAATTCATCATTATTTTTCTGCAATTTTTTATTTGTAGCTTGAACCTCATCTACCTCAGCCTGCTTTGCTTCTATGCTAAATCCAAGAGCAGTATTTTGATCTCCCATAGCTTGATTCTTTTGCTCACTATCATTTAAATCAGCTTGAAGTTCTTTATTGACTATATTTGCAGCATCTAAAACTTCTCCACTGCCTTCTAAGTCATCCAAAAGTTCTTTATTATCACCTTCTAACTGCATAATATATGCTTCCATCTCTTTTCTTGATTTTGGTCTTTCCATTGGATTGTCCTCCCATGGAGATTTAACTGCTCTTCTACGTGCATCAGCTTTATCTGCCATTTCACTAGTCATTACACTTTTTACTCTTTTATTAGTTCCTGTTCGAGGGACAACTAAATCTTGCTGGCTCTGTTGCTTTTTAAATTCAGCTTTTTTTTCAGCAGTCGTTTTCTCTTTTTTCCGATCATCCTCAAATTCATCAACTGTTTTTGCAAAATGAACAAATTTCGAATAGTTTAATTCGATTTTATTTTTGCCTAGATATAATAAGGTATGTTTTTTCATTATTTTTTAATTTTGCTAGGAGGCCGATTAACTTCAGGCATTTCCATGCCACTTAATATTGATGATGCCTGACCCATAGGTTTAAGCACTGGAATACTTTTAACACCAACAAATCTTTCGTATAGAAAAATTGGATATTTTGCTTTATATGCAAAGATTTTTTTTCTTAAGCCATCTAATTCCAAATCAAGTGCTCTTATTTGTGTGCTAAGTTTAGTAATCTGTTGATCGTTTCCGCCTCTTGTTACTTTGTCTAGTTGTTCAATAAGTACCCCTTTTTTTCTAATTGCCTGTGTAACCTTATTACCCCATTTTCTAGTGATATATTTACCTTCTTTTTCTAACTCATCTTTAATCAAATCCATTAATAAATTGTGCTTTGTTGCTTTAGTATTAATCTCTTCAGTCTTTGATGTCTTTCCTGTTGTCTGCCCCCTAATTGCTGATTGTATAGATACAATATCTGCTCTAATTTGATTTTCCTGATCTTCTGTTAAGTTTGCTGCGCTTAGTTGAGCTTTTGATTGAGATATCTCGTCAGCATATCCTGCTAATTTTCCATCAATATCTGCTAATTCCTGAGTTAAGCTTATAATTTCTTCTCTTAGATCATTAAATTCTTCAGGTTCCATTTTTTTTCCTAAAACTTTAGTTTTTTCACCTTTATATTTACCCTTAATAGTTGGAAGAAATCTGAGTTTTTTTAATGTTTTTCTGAAAACTTCTTTAACTGGATATTTTACTATATTTCCAACTTTACTTATTCTCATTTTTTTATCTTTTCTTTTAACCTCTGCATCACTTTCAACCCGATCATAAAAGTTAATTTCATCCGCTCTTTTCGCTGTTTTTTGTTCTTTCCCTGCATGCTTTTTTACAGCCATCCAAAAATCAGCCTCAGTTAAACCATATTTTGATGCCTTATCCTCAAGGAAATCACTAATTATTTCTAAAGTATCATCAATCTCTCTTCCTGCAGGCGCCTCTCTATAATCTTCAATAGCCGGGCCCAAAATGTCCGGTTTCCATCTTTTAAGCTCAGCACCAAGCTGGACTTTGTTTTGCCATTCTGAGTCGAAAGCCAATTTTTCACGATCATTATCAGATAAGGGCATATTTAATTATTTAGTTTGTACTGTTTTGTTTTTTTCGATTATTTCATCGATTTTATCGAAGTCGTATAAAAGTTCGTCAGCCAAATCATTAACGTTCTTAATTAGAACTTCATGAAGCATAGGGACTTTATCAACAATTGAATAAAGGATTTCAAATTCTGACATATCTTCATAAATCTTTTTTGCTGTTTCAAATTCAGCTAGATTTTCATCTGTCATTGCTGCCATGATAGAAATAAATATTCTATCTCCAAGTAACATTAGAATTCGTTTTTGGATTTTTTCTTTAACTTCTTCATTAGCATCTGTTAGTTGCATTTTATCCATTAGATATTCAACGAATGCTTTATGAGAGAAGTTTTCAAATGTAAATTGTTTAGCCATAATATATTTGGTTATTATTGTGGATTAGTTTCCTGATTAATATTTGCGTATGA
Source organism: Candidatus Peregrinibacteria bacterium (assembly GCA_030595015.1). GTDB lineage: Bacteria > Patescibacteriota > Gracilibacteria > UBA1369 > PNNO01 > JAUVDZ01. The sequence goes on from JAUVDZ010000002.1 coordinate 19,933, forward strand.
TTTGTTGATTGATTTAACAGCCGCTTTATCAAGTGGTCTACCAGTTAAACTTGCTAGAATTTTTATCGAATAACTAAACGGTGCAGCTGCAACTAATATTGGAGCCCTTAAGATGGACTTTATATCTGCAACAGTAGAATCAGTTGATTTTTTCCAAACTTCTGTTCCGAAAAGCCATTTATAGCTTGCCTTTACACCCGTTCTTATACCATTAAATCCGTGATATAGAGCTTTGAAAGGCAGTTTTATGGTTTCTTTACCAATTTCTTTAGTCCACCATCTAGCTCTCATTGAGAATAATCCTTTTGCCCTAACTCGTTTACTGAATCCCATTCTTGTAAGTTCAGCATCTCTTTCATCTCCAGGCATTCCTCGAGTTTCTTCCATTGCTTGATAATAATCGCGTCTTAATTGTTTAAATATTAATCTACGTCTCATAGGGGATAGCGTATTATCAACTTCATCTTCTAACTGTCTGTCTGTTGCTTGACTCGCTTCAGTCATCTCTTCTAAATGTTGTAATTGTAACTCTGATTTATTCAATTCTTCTCCACTAGCAATTTTATCTTGTATATCTGCATCGATTGTTTTTAGCGATCTTTCAGAAGCTAATTGAGATTCTAATAGTGAGAGAATGTGAATTACATTTTCTAACATTGGAGCTTCATCATTTCTTACCCTAAATCTTTTACCCAGAACTGTTTTTCTGTTTCCTGCTTTAAAATTATCTTCTATGTGTAATGTGTCTGATATTTTTTCTCCTGTTTTTCTAAGTGTTGCAGCAATTGTTCTATCATTGGGCACTTCAACTCCTGCAATAAATAAAGCAAGTTTTTCCTGCATTGATCTAAGTTTTTCAGGAGTCATTCCTCCACTATTTTTAATAGCATCCATTAAATCTTTACGACTCGAAAGAACATTAATTCTAGATAGTCCAACTAGGTCAGGATCAGAATCAACAACATGTCCTAATATTTCTTTTGTAGACATCACTGAAGTCCAACCTTGAGGAATAAATCTATCAAGACTATTTCTAAAAAACGTTCTTCCAAACCAACTGCCTTCGAGAGTACGTGCAACATTTTTATTTGTTTGACCATAAATTTCATGATGACGACTTTGCGCAATCAAGGCATTTGTCGCAAACAGTGCTTGTTTTTGAAGATTACTTTCAGCGGATAAGCCTCTGTTTTCAAGATCACGAACTACTAATTTGTATAATAATCCTCTAGGATCCATTTTTTGTGGATCTTTTGCTTTTTCCTCTTCTCCTTCTTTCTGAATGTTTAGTTCGTTAAGTTCTTTTTCAGCATTTTTTAAATGCTTATTCGAATCATTTTTTAAGGCTTCAAGTTCACTTTGAACGCGAATATCATTTAATTCATTAAAAAAATGTAAAAGCCAAGCTTTTACGTCATTTACTTTATTTGGATTTGGTTTTTTATGTAGAAGAACTAAATCTCTGAAATGAGTAAGTTGAACTGAATCATTTATAAAATGCTGTCTTTCACCTGGCCCATTTAAAAGTTTTACTAATGAAAAAGCAATGCTTACTAATTCGGTTGAAATTTTATTTTTTTCATTCAAAAGTTCCGTAATTTCTTGACTTATCTTGCCAATTGCGTCCCCACCTCTAGCAGCTGTGTGTGCTAATTTTAAAGCTGTACTTTTTCTTTTTATTAGTCTATCAAGATCCGCAAATCTATTATATCTATCATGAAAACCTGATTTCGTACTTAGTATAACTTCATCAATACTCCTTAATTCATTAATTCGATTATTCAATTCATCGGCTCTTTTATTTGCTTCAGTATCTTTCGCACCCCTTGCTCTTCCTGCTAAACTTCTAATAAATTCATGGACTCGGGGACCTTCTAAATCATCTTCATATTCTGTTTGTAAATATGCAAGTAATGCCTTCATTTCGTCTGTATCTTTCATTTCTTCTACATGTTTTACACCTAAAATGTCTCTTAACATGCCTTCTAAGGAATTTGTTTGACTTCTTGTCTCTGCTTCCATTTGGTTTCTTTGTAGCTCGTTGTACAAAACTGGATTTCCAGTTTGCATATCTTCAGCATTAGCATAGAAATCTAACATATTTGGACCGAATGGTCTTGGAGGTATTGCGCCAGCATCAGAAGTATTTTGTTCAACCCATCTTCCATACTGTTCATCCTGCATTGCCATTCGAGATGTCTCAATCTTTAACCAAGTCATTAATCTCTCTTTGTTGTATCTTTCACTTGAGAGTTTTGCTCTTTCTTCGTTATTGAATTTTGTTAAAAGAGTATGTCTGAATTTTAATAGCATAAATTCTTGTACAGACGGATCATCCCATATACCAGCCTTTTTTAAATTTCGATCAAGTCTGTCGTAATCATGATTATACCAATCAAGGATCACTTGTCCACCTGTACTAACGCCCCTTGGGCCTGGTGCAACTGTGAAAGTAGTAATTTCATTTGGATTTCCAAAGTTAATAGGAACTCCATTTACAGCTCTTAATCCCATCGTTGCAATATCACCTTCGATTGCATTTGTAAGAGTATCGTAATTTTGACCAGCTTGAATGTTATAAGTAAATAATTCTCTTGCAACTTCTCTTTCAACGCTTCGTCTTCTGAAGGTTAAGGTGTTCCAGATACGACCTGGAATGCCTGGTGCGCCAATTTGAGCTCTGGCCATTTGATCAATGATTTGCTTGTAGTGTTCAGGTGCATTTCTGCTAGCCCATTCGAGCTTTGAGCGCACTCTTTCATTCAAAATATTCTCAGCATTCAAATCAGCTAAGGGCCCCTGCATTAAACTATGCCTTACACCATGAACAATTGAGTCAATTGAAGCCCCTGCATGAGGGATTTCCTCTGGTGCAAAACGTTCATTGAAATTACTTATAAGATTTTCTGCAGCTGAAAGCTTGCTTTCATATGGAGTTGATTCTTCATAGTCGATTAATGGATCTCTTTTCATCGTATACACAAATTTTGACTCAAATAGAGCCAAATCATTGTTTTTCTCAAAATCGTTAAATCCTAGATGTTTGTTTTTGTTTTTCATTTTTCTAAATAAATCTATATATTTTACCAAAAAAACGTAAAAAAAGCAATACGCATTGCGCATTTTTCAAGTTTGAGGTAGGATAATTTTCGTATAAATTAATCAATCATTATGGATATCAAAGTAAAAAAGTTACCAAAAGCAGAGGTAGAAGTAATTGTAGAGCTTACAGAAGCGGAATTTAAGCCACATTTAGATAAATCTGCAGAAGAATTATCTAAACAGGTAAAAATTGATGGATTTAGAGAGGGAAAAGTACCTTTTGAAGTTCTTTCTCAACATGTTGGTAAAGATATGATTGTCAATAATGCCCTGGACTTAGCTATTCCTATGGTTTTAACAGAAGTTGTTAAAAAAGAAAAAATCGATATTATTGCTCGTCCAAAAGTTGAAGTTATTAGTACGGATCCAATTAAATTTAAAGCTATTGCCCCAACTTTTCCGGAAGTTAAAGTTGATGGATACGAAAAAGTAAAAGTGAAGGCAAAAGATGTGAAAATTGATCAAAAAGATGTTGATGGAGCAATTGAAAGAGTGACAAAACAATTTGTTGAATGGAAGGAAGTTCTTAGAGGAATTGAAAAAGGGGATAAAGCAGAACTTGATTTTGAAGGATTTGATGATGGGGGAGCTGCTCTTGAAGGGACTCAAAGCAAAAATCATCCACTAATTATCGGAGAAGATATGATGGTTCCTGGATTTGAAGATAATTTAATTGGAATGAAGACTGGTGAAGAAAAAGAATTTCAATTAACTTTTCCTAAAGATTATCACAAAGAAAATTTTCAAAATAAAAAAGTTAAATTTCACGTTAAAGTTATTAAAATTGAAAAAGCTGAATATCCTGAAGTTAATGAGGAATTTATCGAAAAAATCACCGGGCAGAAAAAGAAGGTTGAAGATTTTAAAAAGGATGTTGAAAGAGATCTTACGGAATTTAAAAAATCTGAAGAACGTAAAAAACTTGAAAACGAACTTCTTGAAAAATTCCTTACTGTCACAAAAACTGAATTTTCTGACATCCTTATTGATGAAGAAGTTGATCACATGATTCGTGAAATGAAACATGACATGCAACATAAAGGATTGAAATTTGAGGATTATCTTTCACACTTGAAAAAATCTGAAGATGATATGCGGGAAGAAATGAAAAAGGAAGCAAGCAAAAGAATTACTTTGAGATTTGGAATTAATGAAATTATCAATAAAGAAAAAGTGGAAGTTTCTGATGAAAAAATTGCAGAACAAATGAAGCAGGTTCCTAATGTAACACCAGAGAATGAACCTCAGGTTAAGGGACAAATCACTAATTCTTTAAAGATTACTCAGCTATTTGATAGATTTATTCAATAGTGATATACTCGTTAAAGAGGTTGTTAACCTTAATAAACCAATATGAAAAATTTACGAAAATTCTTTTTGTCTGGATCAATTGTTTTTGCAATAATTGTACTTGTAGTTGCTTTCCAGAATATTCAGGCACAATGTAGTTTTGTTACGTTTTTCTTCTTTTCAATTGGAACAAATGTTTCCCCAACAATAATGATTTTTGTTGTTTCTTTGCTTGGGATCATCACAGGGATGTTATTTATGGGACTCCTGATGAGCATCATTTCAAAGGAAGAAGATGATGGAGAATTTTAGAAAAATCTAAGTAATAGGCAAAAAGTTACTATGCGACAATTTTGCCTTTTTTGCAATATGATGTTGATAAAAAAACTTGTACATAAAATTAGTTGGTGTATAAATTATGTGTACAATATTTAGGCTTTTCTTAAAAACAGGCAAATGTTAAAACGATTATTTACTTCGAACACTCGAATTAAATTACTTACGCTATTTCTACTAAATCCCGAAGAAGAATACTTTATTCGTGAGCTTACTCGTAAGCTTGATGAACAAATTAATTCTGTAAGAAGGGAGCTCGACAATCTAAAAAAGATGGGGCTTTTAAGAAGTAGAATGAAGAATAGAAAAAAGTATTATATGGTGAACAAAAATTTTGCAGCTTTCCATGATTTAAGAAATATCATTATTAAAGCAATGAGTGGAAAAGACGATTTAGTTAAAAAGCTTACTAAGCTTGGAGAAGTTGATTTCTTAGCTTTGTTAGGAATCTTTGTGGATAAACCATCTCCGGTTGATCTATTAATTGTCGGAAATGTTTCTAAACAAAAAGTTCAGGAGTTACTGAATGCTGAAATTGATACTGAAAAACCAATTAGGTTTAGTATCCTTAGTAAAGATGATTTCCTTTATAGAATAAAGTGTAAAGATCAGTTCATTCAGTCCATTCTATATGATCCGGATAATATCAAAGCCGTTAATAAGCTTGAGAGGTATATGTAGCTTTTAAAAAGAACTTGATTTATAGTGATAGGAAAAGTATAATTTTTTCGCTTAATGTGAGCGAAGCAAACTTAATTAATAAAAAACATTGATATGAATATGCAATTAATTCAACAAATTGGAAAGAAATTTATGAAAAAAGTACCTGTAATTAAAGCAGGTTCAACTGTTCGTGTTCACCAAAGAATCAAAGAAGGTGGAAAAGAAAGAGTACAGATCTTCGAAGGGCTTGTTATAGCCGTTAATTCAGGAACAGGAACAGACAAAACTTTCACTGTTCGAAAGATGGTTGGAAGTATAGGAGTTGAAAAAATCTTTCCTTTATACTCAAAAAATATCACTAAAATCCAGGTTACTAAATCTTCTGATGTAAGAAGATCAAAACTTTACTACATGAGAAAGAGATCTGGTAAATCTGCAAGACTTCGTGAAAAACATCTTACAGAAAGTGATGTTGAAATGGAGGATTTTGTTGAGGAGGTAGCTGAAGAGCCAACTTCTGAAAAAGCTGAAGGAGATGCTTCTCAAACGGAGGAAGCTGCAGTTGTTGAAGAAGCTCCAAAAGAAGAGGAAGTAGAAAACGCTCCAGCCGCCGAAGAAACAACTGATGCACCAGCTGAAGCTACTGAAGCCCCTACTGCTGAAAAAGCTAAAGAGGAAGCTGCTGAGAAAGAAGATACAAAAGATCCTGCGCCTGCGGC
>JAUVDZ010000088.1 GCA_030595015.1 Candidatus Peregrinibacteria bacterium
AAAATTTCTGAATTCATACAAGCATTAAAACAAGAAATTTTAGATAATATATTTACAACACATTCCAACCTAACAAATGAAGAAAGATACTTGATATTTCTTTCAAAATTAAATATCAATGTACTACTGAAATATCCAATAGATACTGCTATTTACAGGCATTTGGTAGAGGAACTGTTTAGAATGTATATAGAACTTAAAAATTCATCAAATTTACCTGCTGAAACTCTACTATCCCTTCATACGCATATTGAACTTTTTGCTAGCGGATTTGGATTAAAAATTAAATTTCCAAAGGAGTTAAAAGGATCTCTTCAGGATTTAAGTGAAAATGATCTTGTAAATGAAAAGATAGCCAGACCTATGTCAAAACAAGGAGATAATAGTCTAAGTACTTTTACAATTATTCCTGCACCAAATGACTTCCCAAATTTAGAACCTCACAAAAAAAGGGCTCTGGATATTTTAGAAGAAATGAGAGATGTTGTTTATAGTTCAATGAAAAGAAGCAGCTCTTTTAAGCTATATTTTGATATTAATACTAAATTACAGCAAGCAGATTTAAGTCAGGATTCTAAAGAGGAAAAATTTTGGGAAATATGTTCTTCAGAAAAAGACAAAATTGATAAAATCTTATTTAAACTTAATGATTTACAAATCCAACTAAATGAATTGCTGATTGCTTTGAAAAATGATGGTCAAATTGTTAATCCTGAAATATTATCAAAATATATTAAATCAGTTGAACTCCATATTAGACAAATGTGGGAAAAAACAATATTCCCTCATTTATTATTCTACGGCCATTTAATATTTGGCGAAAAACCTACAAGCGAATCCACTTGGATTTAATTTTTACATTTAATTAACCAACATATGCGCTCACCAGAAGAAAAATCACATCAAACGATTGAAGACCATTTATATGAAGCATTTACATTTATTGAAGCTCCTAATCCTGTTAGGGAAAACAAGAAAGCAGTAATTAGAGAGAAATGCCTGGAAATTGGCACTAAGCTTGGTCTTCAGGGTAAACTTTTGGCTCAATATTATTTTAAATTATTGGATTCTAATCCTGAAAGAGTAGAAAAATTTTGGGAAATACTTCATGAGTTGCATTATCATGCAACAGATCCGGAAGCAACTGCACAAAATTTAACTATACTCTCAGGTTTAGTAGATGAGTCGGGATTAACTTATTTATGGAAATTAGCACAGGGAATTATCAAAGGTGAATATGAAGTATGGCCAATTGAAGTATCTGGGACACAAGGTTATTTCCTTACTTATAGAAACAAAGGAGATGCAAAAACTCAAAAGAATAATCCTAAAAGAAAAGTGGCATTAAAAGCTGCAGAAGAACTTATGGAGGGATCCATTGTCAAACAACCGCTTGTTGGTTTGCGAAATCAGGATGTTGTTGGAATTGGTACTGAGGAAATCAAAATACTCGGAGGAATTTTTGGCACTTTAGAAAATCATGTTGATACCCTATTATTTGCAAAAGAAGAAATCGACGATATATTTGTATATTTTGAATGGGTAAAAACAAAATTAGCCTCTATTGTTGATGAACTTGGTGTTTCAGCTAAGATTAAAGCAAGATATAAATTATTTATAGACACAGTTGTTTATAAATATTTAATGGATTTATATAATTATACTTTAGAGATGAATGAAAAAGAAAATGAGAATGAATTAATTAGAGATATTATGAATGAGACTTTTGCAATTAAAAACCAGACTATTAATGATAAACATAAAGAAATTTCACCAATTGAAACACTTCGAAATGACTGGAATGCGCTTAAAACAAATTTAACTGCCTTTCATCAAAATCCTAAAAGTACCAAGAATACTGCACCAGACTCAGCATTAAATCAAACAAGGCTTTTTACTGGAGACCAAACACCAGTAGAAGGTGAACCAATGCCTACGAAGACAAATCCTGCTCCAGCTGCAGCTAAAGGAAGAACTACGTTCTATATCCCTTCTCTTCAGCCAGCAGTTAAAGTAGTTCCACCAAAACCTGCACCCACACCTCAAGTTGTTGCAGTTGATGTAAATAATTTAATCAAACAAACACAAATTGGAATGACTGCCCTGCAAGATAGAACTCAGCCTACTCCAAAACCAGAAAATGACCCCTTACAAACCGATGTTGTAAAAAATACAGTAAGCACAGATCAAGAGACTCCAAAAGAAACTCCAGCAATGATGCCTTTATATAAAAACCACGGGAAGATGCGTGAACATATTGCAAATAATGGACTTATCCCTCGATTACATAATTATGAAAAAGAGCTAAATGATTATTTAAATAGCTTTGGAAATTCATCAGCTTATTCAGGAATTGAAAATCTTCTTCAAAGAGCAACAGATCCATTATTCATCATACAACAAAAGGCTGACGAACTACGAAAAGAACTGGATGAATACAAAAAACGACGTAAAGAATTTTCAGGTGGATGGGTTCATTTATTAAAAGCTAAAGGGAGAGCAGCTAATGCAGATATGCAAGACTATTTTGACCAAATAGATTTAGTTATCGAAGAATTATGGGATAAAGAAATTACACCTACCCTACAAAAGCTAACTGCAAAATATGTTAATTCACCGAACGTTTCTCAAACATAAGAACAAACAAATAGAAGATAAATCCTGAAAGAATTAATCCCAGCCCCCCAAGCACAATCATTGTTTGTATTTGAGATATAAAAAAGATACAAGTCATAAAGCCGAAGAATGCCAGAATCGGCATTTTACCTAAGTTTACAGGCATTTTAAACATTCTTTCAACAGTGGGTTTTTTAAATCTTAAAGTAATAACAGTAAGATTAATAATCGCGAATGTTATAAAAATCGTGAAATTTGTGAGCTCAGCAATTAATCCAACATCTCTTATAAAACTAAATATAATAGCCACCAGCATAACTGCTAGTATAGCCAAATGTGGAGTTTTTCGTTTTTTGTGAACTTTACGAAATGGTTTTAAAACCTTGTAATTCTCACTTATTCCATAAAGTGTTCTTGACCCTGCAATCAGGCTGATTAAAACTGTATTTCCTGTTGAAAACAGCGCAATAACTGAAATTGCAATAAATGCATTATTTCCAAGTACGGCTGCTGCAACATCTGCAAGCGGAGCGCTGGAAACTGCTAAAGTTTCCCAATCTAAAATACTAATTGCAGCAATGGCCACCATTAAATATAAAACTGTTGATATCGCAATTGATAACAATAATGCCAAAGGAATTGTTCGCCTGGGATGCTTTACTTCTTCAGCTAATTTGATCACACTTTCAAATCCTAAAAAAGCAAAGAAAACTAAGGCAGAAGCTTTAAATACACCCTCGATTCCATGAGGCATATCTAAAAGTCCAACATTTTTTCCATAGAATATTCCCAAGCCAATAATAATAAATAAACCAATGACTTCTAAAGCCGTGAAAACCACATTTGTCCAGGCTGAAGCTTTAATACTTCTATAATTAATAAGTGAAAATCCGACAATCACCAGAATTGCAACTAAAATTCCGTTTTCAAAACTAAATAAATTTGTAAAATAACCCGCAAAGCCGGTTGCAACAGTTGCCGCAGAAATTATTGCTGATAATAAAACAAAATATCCTATAAAAAATGCTAATCCTTTTCCAAATGCCTTTTCAGTATAAGTATATTCACCGGCATCAGTTGGATACATTGATGAAAGTTCAGCATAAGAAAGCCCTGTTAATACAGCAACAACAGCTGAAAATATAAAAGCCAGCCATGTAGCATTTCCTGCTGTAGAAGCGGCTTCACCAATTAAAACATAAATTCCTGCACCTAATATCAATCCTACTCCTATCGTAGTGGCATGAAATAATCCAAGTTCTCTTTTTAAAGTTGGCTGTTTCATGTATTTGATTATACGTATGGAATTAGGGTTTGGCAAGTCAGACCAGGAACCCCCGGAGTTCTTAGAACTATCGGGGTTCTAAGATTATACGTTGCTAACCAGCGATAATCCTGTTAGAATCACCGGGATTTGAATTATTAACGCCCCTAAATGGATATATATAATGTTGCGATTGTAGCGCATGTAGATCACGGAAAAACAACTTTGGTTGATGCACTTTTAAAGGCCAATGATAATTTTGATGAACATAAAGGTCTTGAAGAGCGTGCAATGGATAGTAATGATCAGGAAAAAGAGCGTGGAATTACGATTTATGCGAAAAATGCAGCGATCACTCACGATGGTAAAAAAATAAACATTGTTGATACTCCCGGGCATGCGGATTTTGGCTCAGAAGTTGAACGTGTTTTAAAAACAGTTGATGCAGTTATATTGGTAGTTGATGCCTATGAAGGGCCAATGCCTCAAACTAAATTCGTTTTAAAGAAATCACTCGAACTCGGCCATAAAGTGTTAGTTGTTATCAATAAAATCGACAAACCAATGGCAAGAGCAGATGAAGTTGTGGATTTAACTTTTGATTTATTTGCAACTCTGGGAGCAACTGAGGAACAATTGGACTTCCCATATATTTATGCAAATGCGAAAAAGGGCGTAGCGATTAAAGAGCTTAATGATGAGCAAAAAGACATAACACCATTTATTGATTTTATTTTTGAAAATGTAAAACCAGCTGAAAGCAACACGGAGGTACCTTTTAGAATGCAGCCTGCAACTCTTAAGTATGATAATTTTTTGGGAAGGCTTGCGATCGGAAGAGTTTATGAAGGAATTTTAAAAACTAATGAGCAAGTTACTGTAATTAAATCCGATGGTAAAAAATATACAGGTAAAGTTTCAAAACTTTTCACTTTTGAAGGAATGGATAAAGTTGAGGTTCAGGAAGCCCAAGCTGGCGATATGGTTGCAATTGCAGGTTTGCCTGAGATTTATGTAGGTGAAACAATTACTGATGATGCAAATGCAGAGCCTTTGCCTGCAATTAAAGTTGATCCTCCGG
>JAUVDZ010000116.1 GCA_030595015.1 Candidatus Peregrinibacteria bacterium
GAAATTTATTGCGGCTCTGCCTGAAGTTTTTCGCAGACATATGTATAAGGAATATAATTGTGGGTCGATATATGAATATGCTGCAAAGTTGTGCGGAGTGAGTCGTCAAATGGTTGATGATGTAATTCGGGTTGATGAAAAGTTGAAGGATATGCCGGAATTGAGAAAATTGATTGGAAAAGTTGGATTAAGCAAAGTGAAAACAGTTGCAGGTGTTGCAACAAAAGAGACTGCTCTTCAGTGGGCAGAAAAAGTTACAAACATGACAAGAGGCGCAGTAGAAACCGATGTTCGAGATTTTAAAAATCTCATCCCCGGGGAAACTATACATACTGCACCAGAAAAATCGTGTCTCGACAACCAGGTTGAGTTTGAGCATTTTTCTGCAACGCTTGATCCAAAAATTATCCTAAAACTTAAAATCATAAAACAAAAAATGGGCAGGAGTGCGACATGGAACGAAGTTTTCGAACGACTTGTGGAAGGTGTGATTCCTGAACCAAAACCTCAAAAAAATCCCAAACCTTCAAATCCTAAAAAACGAAACATCGCAACTGCCAAAAGACGCAAACTAGAAGGCAAATGTACGATTGAGGGCTGCAAGAAGCCAGCAGCCGAGATTCATCATAAAAAGCCATGGGCGAAATATCGCAGCCATGACGATTTGCAACCGTTATGCGCAGACCATCATGAGCTCGCGCATCAATCCGAATCAACAATCGATCAAAAGTTTAGACAATATAAGATGCAGTTTTCATGAAGCGGAATGGAGCTCAACTACTTTATTCTAAGCGGTTGCGTGCAAAATATCTAACAATAATTACAAAACATGCTTAATATGCGTCACCTGTATATTTTTGACAAGTGTGGTTCTTCTTTGTATGATGATATGAATTTCAAAAAAAGAAATCAAAAAACAAAACAAAAGAAAACAAAAACAAAAAAGTAGAAAAAGATGAGGTGTTGAAACTCATGAGTTACAAACTCAAAAAAAACGCCCTAGAAAAGCCCGATAGTTTCAACCTCTCTCCTTCTCTGCTGAAGCGATGGCCGCTAAGACGACAACTTGGCAGCCAACCCTAATTTGTCCGGTGAATTCCAGAAGCTTCTGAAGCATCTGTAGATATCCACACTAAACGGACGGTCCTCGGTAGGACTTGAAACCTCACCAAAGCTTAAGCAAAGTTTGCACTCGTCTCGCTTAAAAACAAAAACAAATCTTGAACCGCTTCTCGTAAGTAGTTGATAAGATTAGCCCCTCCATCTGGTGGGGTTTTTTTGTACCAAAACAAATTCGCTTCACGCGTTCATAACAATTTTTCTCACGTTTTTTTTGTATGACAATTGTATGATATTTTCACAGTGTATATTATTATGTTATGATTATTTTCGAAATTAAGAAACATTTATGATCGATATCGCTTGGACAATTGTTGTTATTTGCTGGACTGTAATGGTCATCACATATTCAATTACTAAAATTAAGGTTCATCGTTGCGGAGGAGGGTTGTACAGCATGAAGAACAATCCGCTTGCCAATAAGGAAAAATGGATAATGCGTGCTCTTATTTTTATTTATGTATTTTTTACTTTTTGGATTGCAATTAGTGTTGAAATCCCTTTTATTGAAGGTTTTGATGATGTAAGTCGGGCATATTTTACTAAACTTGGTGTTTATCTTTTTCTGATTACAATAATTCATTTTATTCGAGCCAGAGTTGCAATTAGTTCAAATTGGGGATGGGATAAAAAACCAAAGAAAAACAGAGGGAAATTAATTAAACAGGGGATCTACAGGACAATCAGACATCCTCAATATACTGCTCTTTTTCTGGCGGTTTTAGCTACAGGTATTATGTTATTAAAAGTTGGAATTGTTTTGTTTGCAATAATTCTGGTGCCACTTTTATATTTGAAAATGAAAGTTGAAGAAGAGATTCTTGTTGAAGTTTTTCCTGAAGATTATAAGGATTACATCAAAGAGACTCAAATGTTTATTTAGCTACGCATTCGCGCCGTGCGCTCATAGTTTTTCGATGAATTCGTCGAAGAGGTAATTTGTGTCGTTTGGCCCAGGTGTTGCTTCAGGATGGAATTGTACTGCCATAAATGGCTTTGTTTTGTGCTTAATCCCTTCTATTGTTTTGTCGTTGGCATTCACGAAATATGGAACAAATCCTTTTGGCATAGATTTTTCACGAATTGCGAATCCATGGTTTTGTGAAGTTATGTAGCAACGTCCTGTATTTACATCTGTGCATGGTTGGTTTTGCGCTCTGTGGCCGTATTTTAATTTGTAGGTTTTTCCGCCTCCTGCAATTGCCATTACTTGATTTCCTAAGCAGATCCCCATGATTGGTTTGCCTATTTTAAAGCATTTTTTAACTATTTCATGTGTTTCTTTGTACATTTCCGGATCTCCGGGTCCGTTTGATAAGAATACTCCGTGGAATTTTTCGCCAGCTTCAACAAAGTCATAATCCCAGGGAACACGCACTACTGTAACACCGCGTTTTAAAAGCGATCGTAAAATATTATTTTTAGCTCCGCAATCCATTAAAATTACGCGTTTTCGTCCGCCTTTATAAACTTTAGGTTTTTTACAGCTGACTTCTGAAACAAGGTTGTCGAGATCAGGATTGTAAAAGTCTAATTTACTTGCTGGATCTCTTACTATTTTTCCAAGCATTGTTCCTGATTCCCGTAGTTTTTGCGTGAGTTCTCTTGTGTCGATTCCGCTTATTGCAGGGATTTTGTTAGCTTTTAGCCATTGTCCGAGTGTTTTTGCGCTATTCCAGTGACTTGGTTTTTCACAATGTTCGCTAACGATCACTCCGTGTAAATGAATTTTTGAACTTTCAAAATGTTTGAGGATTCCATGTTCATCTTTGGCTTCATTTGGAACACCGTAATTTCCAATTAAAGGATAGGTTAGTGTAAGAATCTGCCCTTTATAAGAGGGATCAGTAAAACTTTCAGGGTAGCCGACCATTCCTGTATTAAAAACTACTTCTCCGGCAGAGTCTACGTCTGCGCCAAAAGAATTTCCTTCAAATTTTGTTCCGTCCTTGAGGACTAAAAAAGCTTTTTTCATCTCTGTTGATTCTACTTAAAACATAACTACTTACGCAAGTGTAAAAAATATTGTATTATTCAGTTATGAATATTGCAATCATTGGAACAGGCTATGTTGGCTTAATCACAGGTCTTTGTCTAGCGCAAAAGGGCCATGAGGTTGTTTGTATTGATCACAATTCAGAGAAAATTGAGAAATTACGCAAGGGGATTGCTCCGTTTTTTGAGCCAGGTCTTAAAGAAATGCTTAAAAATTCAAAGGTGAAGTTTGATGAGAATTTTGATAAAGCCGATATTGTGATGTGTTGTGTTGGGACGCCTTCGGGCGATAATGGGGATGTTGATTTGAGCGCGGTTCAAAGTGTGATTGATGAGCATCGATCGAAAGGTGAGTTTTTTGTTATGAAGTCGACAGTTCCTGTTGGGACTTGTGAAGGCGATATGATTATG
>JAUVDZ010000093.1 GCA_030595015.1 Candidatus Peregrinibacteria bacterium
TAATGCCATTGTACGGAGGCGTCTTCTTCGGTGAACCTTTTCCCGGCAACATCCCACAACTGCTGTCTATAAGGCTACGCTGCTAATTCCTTCAAAAACCCACGCTACACCCAAATTCATCGGCGGTGTGATACTATTGTATCGCCTCGAACTTCTTATAGACAGCATACGTTGTATAAAAAAATGAAAAGCCTTTTTAGCCCTTACGTGCTAATCTAATCAAGGTTAAATGTAATGTCGATTTAAGAAAATAGCCATGAAAGAGGAAGCTTTCAAAAAATGTCCATTCTGTGCAGAGGAAATAAAGAAAGAAGCAATCAAATGCAAACACTGCAAATCAAATCTCACTGAACCAAAGTCTCCAAAGCCGGAAAAAGATACCGCACAAAAGAGCAAGACAGAAAAACCCAAGGAAGGTTTATTTTTGCAAACCATGAACTGCGGATGTGCAATCATTATTATCTTCATAATCCTTGTAATTATCATGATGGCACTAAACACATAATTCTAAATTCAATCTTATGAAAAAATGTCCATTTTGTGCAGAAGAGATTAAGGATGAAGCAATTAAGTGTAAATATTGCGAAAGTAATCTTCAGCAAAGTGCTAATAAATCAAAAGAAAAAGAGTCATCTGAAGTAATCTCTAAAGATTTTATAAAGGTTCTTAAATGGATTTTTATAATTCTTTTAGGACTTATTGCTGTTGTAATTTGGTACATAGCAGTCCCTGTAATAATTATTTGGGCTATTTGGAAAAAGACCAAATGGGATAAGAAGAAGAAAATAATAGGGACAGGCCTGGCACTTGTTCTAATTGCTTTATTGCTAGGCTTAAACTCCTACATAAACAGGGCACCTACACTTACAATACTCGAGCCAAAGAATGAGCTAATAACTCAAGCTACTGAAATTATGATAAAGGGAAAGATTGACCCAAAAGATGCAATATTAAGTATCAACAACAAGAGAATTCCAACAAAAGATGGCCAGTTTGTTTTATCAGTCACTTTAGTAGCTGAGAAAAACACAGTTACACTGACTGCCTCAAATAATAATGGTACGGCTAAGCAATCACTCACTATTAATCGAACCTTCACTGAAGAAGAATTGGCTGAACTTGAACAGCAAAAAGCTGAAGCACTAGCTGAACTTGAACAGCAAAAAGTCGAAGATGAGGCACAAAAACAAGCAAAACTCGAAGCCCAAAAGAAGGCTGAAGAAGAAAGAAAGGCAAAAGAGCTTGCAGAGCAACAAGCATGGGAGCGGTCTAAGGCAGGTCAAATCTGTAAAGCACATCCTGAATGGTTAAAGTCCGATTGCGAGAGGATAGCTGATAATAAAATATGGATCGGTATGACGCTCGACATGCTGAAGTACAAGAGAGGCAAGCCAAATTCAGCAAATCCATCTAATTACGGCTATGGTATCGAATGGCAATGGTGCTGGTATAACTACACACCCTCTTGCTTTTATGGTGGAGACGATGGAATTGTTGATAGCTACAATTAAGATGATTAACCTTGATTAGATAATTCGCAATGCGAATAAAGGCTTTCCATTACATCATATAACAGGCGTATATATGGCTCCGTTGCCTGTGCCTGCCCAGTCCCACACTCCGCCCAAAACAAACAGCGGTTGTTCCACGTGCGTGGAACGGATATTATACCACTGTCCGGCTTCACATATACGCCGGACGTTGTAGGCCATGCTCATTGCGGGTGGTTATTAATTTAGGATATGCCAAAAGTTTAGATGAGGTTTTGAGAAATTTAGATTAAAGAAAGAGCTCATATTACTTGAGCTCAATCAGAAAATTTAATATCTGGTCGTTAAGTTTTATTGTTGCATTAAGGCTTCAACTTCATCACGAATAATTCGTGTTGCCATATGTTTGTCAGGACATGCTTTTAAAACTTCATTAACCGTTGCATGTATTAACTCTTTAGCCTCATCAGTTAAAACAGCTTCCCTTTCCTGAGCATCCAATTCATCAAAAGTACTTGCTCCATTAAGTGCACCAATGTTATTAACAAATCCCCTTTCCCTATCCTGATACAAATCTGAACACCCCGAATTGAATAAAGTCTCCTGTTCATTTTCAATTGTAAGACTTTCTACACCTGCACCAACCTGTTGCGCTAAATCGACTAATTCCTTAGCAATTGAACTATTGATAAGAAGTACACTGTGATCCATTCTGTCCATCCATGTACTTCCATACCAACCTGACACTGTTGCATCAGCTTTTAAGCCAGTAAAAGGGCAAGTCACATCATCCTCATCAGATCCTGAAGAAAGGTCTACCGCAGACTCAATCATCAAATGGAATAGTCCTTCATCTAACTCACTACGCCTTTTCCATAACTCCTGAACTTGGGCTACAGAAAGCAGGGAAAGGAATCGCCCTCTCTCGTCGTCTGACATAGCCATCAAGTCGTCTATATCTACCAGATGCAACTGATCCACACCAATTTCAGCATTAGCAGGTTCAGTAGAACCATTAAAAGTTTCTGAAGTATTCATAATTTATAGTGTTTAAAATAAATAATGGAAGATTATTCTACACTAAATTATATGAACTGTCAATAGAATAATATGGGGCTAATTAAAGCCATTTTCTAAAAAAACAAACTTTTGGCATCCTATTTGATTAACCACCCTCCAATCGCACAGGCCTACAACAGCAGCATATACGGCTCGCTCCCTTATTAGATGAATAGATTGTCGCTCGCCCAAAAACCTCAACGGTGTGCTAATATTTTACCGTTAACGTTCTTCGTATATGCTGCAAACGTTATATGTCACTCGGCAAGAATATAAAAAGGGAAAATGTGATTGCTATTGTCCCATCATTTAAAGAATTGGAACAAGGTATTGATAAAGTAAAGAAAGAGTTTGTAGCTTCTGTACAACGTACTGAATCAGCTGAGGCTGATAAGTTATTATCTAAAATGTAAATATTATGGGTTTTGATTCATTAAAAGGTAAAACTAAAAACTTGGCAGAGGAAACAAAAGAGCTTCTCCCTTCAGTTGATAAAAAGGCTAAGCAAAAAGAAACTAAAGAACAAATTCAAAATAGCGCAAAAAAACTTGAAAAAAAGGTACGAAGCTTACACACAGAAGTTGAAAAAGCCTACAAAGCAAAGTCATTAAAATGGGAAGAGTATCTTGATCTACAAAATGATCTTAGTGGGATATTGCATGTTTTGCATTCTGTAAAAACAGGAGAATATATTGGCGCTGATGACCAAATACTATTGGATGCTTACAAAGAAATGGGAGTTGTAGAGCGGAAGGAAAGCATTAGCCCTAAAAATAGGGTAACAGAATTGCCTAAGGGTCTTGGTGCAATAGGGTTCAAACTAGATGATTTAGTTTTAAAAAGAAATTCGAAAATCATTCAGCAAATTTGGTTACCTATTAAGGAAGATATTGCTCTTAAAACATCGAGGAAGGGTTTTGAAAACAAGCATACATTCTTTACTGAGATAAAAGTCATAAAGATGCCTGAACCATCAATGTTTTTCCCACAGGGTTTCATTGCAAGGTTTAAAACAAATACAGGTGAAGTATCTACAATTAGCATTGACACTTCTCAATCTACAAATCGCATAATGGTTAAAGTTAAGATGACTACTCCAGACAAAGAAACCGAAGTTCATGAATTTGAATTAGATCAGACAAAATGTATTACATATCGCTAATACCCTGGGGAACCTTTGACCTCCTAAGCTTTTCCCAAACTTTTGGCATATTATTCAACTAACCACCCTCCAATCGCACAGGCCAACAACAGCGGTATATTCGACTCCCAGCATTTGCTTTTTTGACCGAGTCTAGCAAAAGCTGACTCGTCCAAATGCTTCGGCAGTATGATACTATTTTACTGCCTCGCACTTCGTATATACCGCAAACGTTGTGATAAAGCTTAGTCGTTGGAGGAATCATCCTCCATTTCTCTCATCATTTCTGCTTCTTCTAATTTATAAGCAACATATTCATCTGAAAGAATACTATCATCCATATAAATCACATTTGCACCCTGTTCATCTATGTGCAATCCATCAGGTAGTAAACTTTTAATATTCCAAGAAGCTAAAACAGCTCCCTTGATCTTGCCAGCCAATATCATTTCAAATAAATAGGGGAGTGCTTTTTCTTCATCCAAGCTGTCACAAAAACTAAGCTCAATAAAGGTGTCCACTTCCAAACCTTCCGGCAGTGTAGTGAGCCCTTCAGAAGAAGTGAGAGAGAAACTCCCCTTAACTTTCAGATTTTCCGGCAAACGGGTCACTGTACTGTCATCAAGAGAGAAATCTCCAGGCACAATTATATTACCGTTCCCATCGAATTCAAAAGAACCGTGACCTATATCTTCACCTGGAAATCTATCGCGATCAATTTTCGCCACATTTTCAATTACATGGCAGACATCTTGCCATTGCTCCACGGTGATACCACGTTTTTCAGCCTCTTGTTCAGCAGTTAATGCCTCATTAATGTCTATGCGAATATTAGCGACAGGGTGTAAATCTTGTTTTTCTACCTCAACAGATTTTCCCTCTAAATTAGTTTTTTCTAAATCTTTATCAGCCATGGATTTAATATAAAATATATAACAAGTTATATATAATAACAAAAAAAAATAGAAAAGTAAATAA
>JAUVDZ010000004.1 GCA_030595015.1 Candidatus Peregrinibacteria bacterium
TTTCATAGAGGAAAATTAATTGTACGAAGTATACAATTAGTAATTATAGGTGATTTATAAAAAATTTCCAATTTTATTTTTTCTCAAGTGCCTTGTCTAGAGTTTTTTTAGGCATATGAGTGATTTCAAAATTTAAGAAGAATGCCAGTAGAGTCCTAAGTAAAACAAGAACCACTAAAATAATAATATCGTTTAGACTTGGGCTTAAAAACGTTTCAATAATGTCACGACCGATTATAACTTCAAGACTTAAAACTAAATAATTACTAAGCTCGATTCGAATTTCAGTCATTACAGTTGAAATTCTGATTCTTTTAACCAGGCACCATCCAAACATATAAATAGTTTTGATTACACCTAAAAGAATTATGGCGATTCCCACAATTTCTAGTGCAGTAACTATGTAGTTTAAAGCTGTTTCGAACATTTATTTTTGTTTTATTTTCATTTTATTATATCATTTTTTCCTTATTTTAACAACCATTGCACGGTTATTTGGTGCACCTTTTGCAGGTACTTCATAAGGCCCTCTAATAATTTTAAGCTTAGTTCCACCACATTCAATATATTTTTCATAAGTTGGTAAATCCATCAAGAACTCATCACCATCGGCATTGTCTAAAACTCTTGAAATTAAGTTCATTTCATTGGAGATACTAGTATAATCAGCCCCTGCACCTTTTATATCTAAATTTCCATAAACTCCAACAGGGGCTCCAAAGAGTAATCCTGTTCCGCAAGCGAATCTTAAAGGTTTTGGCAATGTTATTTTTAATTTTTTTTCAATTTTTGCGGAAATTTCATCCAAAAGCTTTTGTAGTTTTAATGATGCCTCATAACCTGTTTCAATATAATTAACAAAATCAGGTTCAAGATCTCCAAAAGCATCTCTGCCTTGTTTATCAAAAGGTGCACCTATTAAGATTATTACTTCATCTCCAACAAATTTATCTACTACAACATGGAATTCTTTTTCGATGATTCTTTTTGATTCTGCAAAGAATTCACTCATTATTTCTGATAATGCATTTTTTTTATGAGGATACATCTCTGCAACTTCAGTCATTGTTTGGCTATAATCATCAATATCAGCATAAAGAACGCCGAAATCATGCTCTGTAGGTTCTTCTTCTAAATTATCATCAATTTTTAGATCAGCTGGTAATAATCCAACATTAGATATATGAGAATCACGTTGATTTTCTCTCCATTGCACAATTCCTGCAAAGAATGAAACTGCTTCTTGAATTATGATTTCTCTATTTTCATCTAATGGGTCAAAAATAATTTCACCAACTACATATTCACCTTCTTCATCTTTATATATAATTTCAAATGATTCTCCGTGAATCTCTGATTCATTAATATCATCAAGAATTTTTGCTTCTTTGCCGTTTACTTCAACAACAAGTGGAGATTCATGAACCCCAGGCTTTCTATCACAGGTAATTATAAAAGGACGCTCAATAATTTGACTTGAATACTCACTTAATTTAGTAAAAACAGCTGGCCAATGATGAGGTTTGAGTTTTTTTTGAATTTCTCTTTTCTTTTTATCAATTAGTTTTTTGATATCCTCTTTTAATCTGTCGTTTAAGAATGTATCCATCATTGCACTAACACTCGAACACTTTGATTTAACTAATTTATGAACACCTTCATCTTCAAACTCATATTCAATATAGCCAAATTCTTCTTCACCAAAGCTTAATTTATAAACTAATTTGCAACCACCAGTATTTGTTGGAATTTCTATGTATTCAACTTCTAAATCTCCTCGTTCATCTTCATATTTAATCCATCTTAAAATATTAGGATCTGCATTTTTTAGTTCTTCTTTTGTTAAAGCTTTCTGAACATCTGCGTAAGGATTTTTCTTTAATCGATTTTGTCTTTTAGTTTGAGGATAATTAAATGCTATCAAATCTTCACTATCAGGTTCTGGGTCGAAATGCAGCAGTCTTACGTTCTTAAATTTTGAAATAATGCTTAATATTTCTTGAATTTTAGCTAATACAGACTCAATTGGTTTTTCTAATTTAGTTTTTTTTGTTTTATCGATAGCTTTATCTAATGCAGAAGATGCGTCAGCTCTAAAGTCTCCATCAAGTGCACCTTTTTGTGCTTTATAAACACTAATATTTATTTTATGTAAAATTTCCAATACTTCAGGATTTTTAATTAGATTTAATGCTGTAATTTGATTTAATTCAAATTGGAAAAGATCAAATAGATTAAGTTCCCCTCGTTCATAAGCTTCAAGTTGAACTTTGATTTGATTTTTTTCTAATGGAATTGACGTGATACTTTTTAAAGCAAATCTAATCATGGCAGTTATGCCTTCTCTTGTGTCAGTTGGAACTGGTTGATTACATAAAATAGCAGCAGTTGCTACACGTTTTCGAATATTATCGGGTTTCGTTTTTTGTTGATTCCACCATAATAGAGCGAGCTCTTCAGCGCTTTGGATTGAGACTTGATCTTCGCTTGGTAATCTATCTTTTAGGTGATCTGACATATTTATATATTATTGGTTAATTAACATACTAAGTTTCGCGATAAATTGCAATATATGTTAAAATTTTGATGCGCACTTAACGACACGAAAATGCTAAACAAAACTATCTATTTATTACGACATTCGCAGTCAGTTTATAATCAAATTGGCATAATACAGGGCAGTGTAGATACTCCTTTATCAAAAGAGGGAAGAGATGAGGTTAAAAAAATGGCAAAAGTATTTAAAAAGTTTGAATTAAAAAATATTGTTCATTCGCCTTTAGAACGTGCAAAACAAACTGCATCGTTTATTAACGAGCAATTGAACCTGCCAATGACAGTTAAAGAAGATTTAAAAGAAATGGATTTTGGTGAATGGAGCGCTGAAGCAAAAGTTGAACATTGGGATCAATATAGAAGTGAGTTTTTTGGAAGCGGCAAGCCACCTCCAGGTGGAGAATCAAAAGGTGGTTTATTTAAACGCGTAGTTGAAGCGGTTCATGAGATTTGTTTGGAGGTTGATGATGATCCCATATTAATTGTTGCTCATGGCATGGTTAATAGGGTTTTATTGGGCGAATGGTTTACAAATTCAACAGAAAAAGAAATTCGTCTGTTAAAAATGGGTAATTTAGCATTATATGAAATTGAAGTTAAGTATGATGTTGATCGGATCCTTCCAAAAAAACACAAATATATAGATATTTATAACTTGTAGTATGCCTTTTTTTGCTGATTTACATATTCATTCGAAGTTTTCAATGGCTACAAGTAAGCAAATGAACCTTGAAAGTCTTTATAGATGGGCGCAGTTGAAAGGTATTCGTGTGATTGGAACTGGTGATTTTACTCATCCTGAATATTTTGTTGAGATTAGTGATAAGTTAGAAGAGGCAGAGCCTGGTTTGTTTAAATTAAAAAAGAAATATGCTGATGAAATTGATAAAGAGGTGCCGGAATCATGTCGGGCTGAGGTTCGTTTTATGCTTAGTGTAGAGATTAGTTCGATTTATTCAAAAAATGAAAAATGCAGAAAGGTTCATAATATTGTTTTTGCTCCAGGGCTGAAGGAGGCATCGAAAATTAACCAAAAATTAGGAAAAATTGGAAATATAAAAAGTGATGGCAGGCCGATCTTAGGGTTAGATAGTAAAAAGTTGTTAGAAATTATTTTGAGTGTGTCTGATAGGTGCTATTTGGTGCCTGCTCATATTTGGACTCCTCATTTTGCGATGCTTGGCTCTAAATCGGGTTTTGATAGCATTAAAGAGTGTTTTGATGAGCTAAGTGATAAGATTTTTGCAGTTGAAACCGGGTTGTCGAGCGATCCTCCTATGAATTGGCGATTATCACAGCTCGACAATGTAACTTTGATTTCAAATTCTGATGCACATTCTCCAATTAAGTTAGCTCGTGAGTTAAATGTTTTTGATTGTGAGCTCAGTTATGATGAAATGTGGGATGCAATTCGAAAAGGTGATCGTAAGCGATTTTTAGGAACGATTGAATTTTTTCCTGAAGAGGGGAAATACCATTATGATGGTCATCGGGTTTGTGAATATAGTTGTGATCCTAAGGAAACTAAGAAAAATAAAGGGCTTTGTAAAGAATGTGGAAAGCCGGTTATTATAGGAACAATGCATAGAAT
This sequence comes from Candidatus Peregrinibacteria bacterium, assembly GCA_030595015.1. Classification (GTDB taxonomy): domain Bacteria; phylum Patescibacteriota; class Gracilibacteria; order UBA1369; family PNNO01; genus JAUVDZ01. Next base: position 4,148 of record JAUVDZ010000004.1, read on the forward strand.
CGAGGATTTAGCGGATCGGAAAAAAGGGGGGAAGCATGATCGGGCACTTCCGTATAGATATTCGATACCTTTATATGAGATAATTAGTGAAGTTTATAAAGTTGGAGTTGGATCAAAGAAAGTATTAAACGAATATCACAATTTGATTAGTCAACTTGGAAATGAAATGTACATTTTACTTGAAGCCCCGATTGATGATATTAAAAAAGTAACAGATTTATTTATTGCAGAAGGAATTCAGAGAGTGCGAGATGGAAATGTTTCTGTGAAACCGGGATATGATGGAGAATTTGGAGAAATCAGTATATTTAAAGACAATGAAAAGTATGACAACAAGTCACAAATGCAATTATTCTGAATTGCTGAATGAAAAACAATTAGAAGCGGTTGAAACTCTTGATGGAGCGATGTTAATTGCTGCCGGACCAGGTTCCGGGAAGACCCGAACTATTGTTTATCGAACGGTTTATATGATTAATGAGCAGGGAATTGATCCAAAGGAAATTTTATTGATAACTTTTACTAAAAAAGCAGCTATTGAGATGCGGGAAAGGCTTTCAGAGTTGCTGGATTCTGAGAACTTACCGTTTGTTGGAACTTTTCATTCACTTTGTTTAACAATTTTACGAAATTATTCTTTTAAGATTGGAATTGAGAAAAATTTTAAGATTTTTGACCCGACTGATCAGATTGAACTGTTGCAAGAGATATTAAAAGGCGCAAAAAAGAAGTCTTTGCAGGATTTGTTAAAGCGTATAAGTAAGCTGAAAAATGACTTTGTTGCACCGTTGAACGCGCCATTTGATTTGCAGGAAGTTTATAGAGATTACCAGGGTGCACTTAAAGCAAAAAATGCAGTGGATTTTGATGATTTAATTGTAAAAACGGTTCGGCTTTTAGAGAAACATTCCGAAGTTTTAGAAATTTTACCTTTTAAATATATTTCAGTTGATGAATATCAGGATACAAATAAAGCACAGTATAAATTAGTTAAATTACTTGCTAAACGCAATGGAAATATTTGTGCAATTGGAGATTCGGATCAGGCAATTTATGCATTTAGAGGTGCAAATGTTGAAAATTTTTTAAAATTTGGTGAAGATTTTAAAAATATGAAGTTGATTAAGCTAGATAAGAATTATCGCTCAACTCCGCAGATAATTAAGGCTTCAGAAAAGGTAATTGAGAAAAATGAAAAGAGAATGCAGGGGGATTTATGTGCAGCAGGCGAAGATGGTCCTTTAATTAGTGTTTGTGAGGCAAATAATGATTATGCTGAGATGGATTATATTACTCAGACTATTGATTTAAAGATGGGAGGACTTTCACGTCAGTCAAAAGAATTAAAACAGATTGAAGATGTTAATGAAGTGCGAAAATTTAGTGATTTTGCTGTTTTATTCAGAACTCATTTGCAGGGGAGGGTGCTTGAAGAAGCTTTTTTAAGAAAGGGGATTCCGTATCAGATTGTTGGAGCAATTCCTTTTTATGATAGAGCAGAAGTGAAAGATTTATTGAGTTATTTAAGATGTATTTATGATCCGAATGATGAAAATTCAATGAAAAGAGTGATTCGAAAATTTGCAAAAGGAGTTGGAGAGACAACTATAGAAAAAATTAAAAATTATTCGATTGTTTATGAAATTCCTTTTTATCAGGCTTGTTTGGAACTTGATACAATTTCATTAACGAATGATGTTAAAAAATCACTTGGTAATTTTATTAAATCGCATGAAAATTTTAGAAATTTTGTAGTTGAAAATAAACTTTCAGATTTAATTAAATTTGTTTGTGAAAAAATTACTTATTTTGAAATTTATAAAGATAAAAGACGACAGGATAATGTTTTTGAGCTTATCGGGTATAGTTTGCAATTCGATGATTTACCGCCGTATGAAGGGCTTAAGGCCTTTATTGATGAAACTGCAATGATGCAGGACAAAGATATGTACGATCAGAGTAAAAATGTAGTAACTTTAATGACTTTACATGCTTCAAAGGGTCTTGAGTTTCCAATTGTGTTCATTTCCGGAGTTGATGATGGATTAATTCCATATGAATTTGATGAAGGAATTAATGAAGAAGAAGAACGTAGACTTTTTTATGTTGGAATGACCCGTGCTGAAAAAGAACTTCATTTAATTTATGCAAAAGAACGAAATTGGTTTGGTGAAAAAACAGAAATGAAAAAATCGAGGTTTTTGAACGATATTCCTAGTGATTTAGTGCAGGAAAAATTTCAGGAACGTGCAATACGTGAGAAGAAAAAAGAAGTTGCTGATGAACAGGAGTCGATGTTTTAAAGACTTCTCAATCCTTCAAACCTAACTAATTCAAGTGCAGTTTGTTCGCCGAGCATTTCTTTTGCAAGTGGGTCATCATAGTCTGAGTCATAGACCACTTTTGTGATACCTGCGTTGATAATCATTTTTGTGCAGATGCTGCATGGGTGAGTGTTGCAGTAAAGTGTTCCGCCTTCGATTGTGATGCCGAATTTAGCTGCTTGGGTAATCGCATTTTGTTCAGCATGGGTTCCGCGGCAGATTTCGTGTCGTTGACCCGATGGAATGCCTAGTTTTTCACGGAGGCAGCCACCTAATTCAGCGCAGTGTTTCATTGTTCGGGGTGCGCCGTTGTATCCTGCAGTTAATTGTTGGTTGTCTTTTGAAATTACTGATCCGACTTTTCGTCTTAAACAAGTCGATCTTTCAGCCCAGTTAGTTGCATTGCCCATAAATACTTCGTCGAATGTAGGACGCATTTCACCTGAGAGAATTCCTAAAAAATGATCGATTTTTTTTTCGATTTCTTCCAAAGTTCCTTCATTTATTATCAAAAAGTTCACCATTTCTAAACATTTCGCTACTTGTTGCCCGTCTTTTGGTTGATCTTTTCCTTTTTCAATGTTGAGTTTTGCCAAAACATCTTCTTTTGTTAATTTATCACCTTCACGACCGCGAGATAAAATTCTTTCAACAATTGTTTCTGGTTTTGCACTAATTCCTACTAAATGAAAATCTGGTAAAGCCTGAAGTTCCTTTGCCTCCATTGGATTTCGGATTCCATCAATTACATATTTATTGTCTGGATTTGCTTCAATTTCTTTACGTACTTCTCTTGAAAAATGCGCGCTTCCGAATTTTGCACGTAATCCATTCCCAACTTTTTGTAAATTTTCACGAGTATGTTCTAAATTTTGATCAGTTGCTGCTTTTCTAACAACATCTGATAAAGAAATATAAGTAAAACCTTTTTCTTTAAGGATATTTGCAAGTTCACCTTTACCGCAGGCAAGGTAGCCGGTTAGTCCAATATGCATAGTCGTTTCTTTTAAAATACAACGCCAGTGTAGTACTTTTAAGCCTTTTTAAGCAATACTTTTTTATTAAAGTAGAATAACAACAAAAATGCCAGCACTGAAGTTCCACCAGTGATTAGTAATGGCAAATAATATCCATAATGTTCTCCTAAGGGTCCAAAAATAAATGAACCTACAGAAATTCCAAGTATTGAAGTTAATGAAATTATACTTGAGTTTCCACCAATCCTTTCAATATTGAAAATTTTAACAATTCCATAAAAAATACTAAAAATCATAGCTCCATCACCAACTTCATGAATACATCTGAATATAAAAGATATCCACACATCACTTTGAATAGAGAATAAAATATGACCAATCCCAGAAACTAATAATCCAAAATAAAATACATGTTTAGGATCCATTCCTTTTTGTACTTTCCTTCCAAAATAAATTTCAGAAACAGCTAGAAACACTATTGCTGAAGCTATATAAAGCCCCATCGTCCCTAAATCCAAATTGAAACTATTTTTTAAAAATAAACTATAAGAAGTCATTTCAGCTCCATAATGCAAACTAAATAAAAATACGATAAACATAAAAAAGAGAACTTCTTTTTTAAAAATGTCACGTTTATATTCAAACAATTTAAATTTAAAAGTTTGTGTGATTGGAAGAAATAAGGATCCTATAATTGTAATTGCAAATAGAACAATGATTGCAGTAATAGTTGCTTCAAAACCAAATGTATTAATTAGATTTCCTCCTACAAAAAGCCCGATAAGAGATAAAAATGATACAATTCCTAAATATTTACCTATTTGAATTGAAGATCTCTTTTCATCAACAACTTTAAAAGCAATTGAATCAATTGAAAGAGTAAATAAATTTCTACCAAGTCCACCTAAAATAAATGCAAAACCTAATATAAATGCATTATTAAGTGTTAATAAGCCGGTATAATAAACAATACTTAAAATTAACGCATATAAAATGATTTTTTTTGAACGAATTTTGTCATTTGCAAATCCTGTTGGGAGTGTACTTATAATAGATATTAAATTTGCGAGACCTATAAAAATACCTATGTGATAACCTGAAAAACCTTTACCCATTAAGTAAATTGGTAGATATAAACCGAATAATCCATAAATGAATGCATGTAGAGCTTTAATGATTGTTGGAATTGCCAGAGAGTTTTTCGTAATCATTGCTTGGATTTTGAGTTTAATTCATTATAATAGATCCGTTACAATTAATAACTTATATATGAAGAAATTACTATCTGTTTTTATTTTAAGTCTTTTAGCATTTTCAAATGTAGCTTTTGCTGAAGATCCTGATTTTATTTCACAGCCAATTGAACTTCAACCAATGAACACAGGACAAATGGAAGAGTTCATGTTGGAACCTATGGAATTTGAACCAATGCCTTTTGATCCGGAAGATCCTTATACTAATGATCCTGCCTTAGAGGTTCAATTAGATTTTGAATTACTTGAAGACGGAAGACCTGCATTAAAATGGAGTAGATACAATGGTCCAAATTTTCTTCATTATAAAATTTTACATGATCAGGATGATCCAAATTTATATTATCCTGAATTTGGTTTTATTGAATATTCTGAAAATCAAAATAAAACCGGGTATGTTTGGGATGAACAATTGCCAGTAGGTGAAAATTTCTTGCGTGTTTGTGTAATTACAACTGATGATAGAAGAGGGTGTAGTAATACGATTAGTCATTTTATGCCTGCAGCTTTTTACGAAAACCTTGAAAGAGAGCAAGCTGACGTGATTCGTGAAGAACCGGAACCAGAATTAACTGATGATCCAAGAGATAGATTAGAAGATATTCGTGACAGTAAAAATAATAACGTTGGAGTCTTTGATAAAATTGGAAAATGGCTTTGGGCAAATGTTGGAGTAATTCTTGCAATTATTGCAGTTATTATTGCAGCTTCAGGATTCACTTTTGCAGCTAAGAATAAGCAAAAATCAATATCTAAATATATGAATAAAATTGATGATACATATGCAGAATACAAAATGAAAGCAAAACGTTGCGAAGCCGAGCTTTATCGTCTTAAAGATATAGTTGATGATGAATTGAAATCAGGGAAAATTGATGATAGTGCATATCAATTATTAATGCATAGAATTGAAAATTATATGATTGATATTCAAAAGCAGATTGTTAATGAAAAATTTGGAGGACTTCCAGGATCATTAAAAGAAGAGATGTTTAAAATGATGGAAGATGGTGAAATTACTGAAACTGAAATGGAATCAATGCAGAGATTAATTAAAAGATCTGAATTATCAGCAAATGAACAAGATAGCCTATTGGCTCAAATGAGAGACTTTAAAAAACAGGATGAAGCAATGAAAAGGAAAGGGAAAAACTAGTTAATAAAGTAGAGTGAAACCATTAAAACTGTCGCATATAATCCCCATAATAAATAAGGGACTAAAAGATATGCGGCAATTTTATTAACTCTGTAAGAACAAGTTATCATTAAGATAATTGATGCAAGAAAGAAAGGTAATTGGAATAGAGCTAATTCAATATTATGGAATCCAAAAAATAAGACGCTAAATAAAGAATTTAAAAGCGCATTAATTACAAAAATAATTAAAACTAAGTTACATTTTTTTCTTTCTTTATTTGGTGCAAACAAAACCAGTATTGCTGAAATAGCAATTAGTACAAATAAGATTGCCCAAACAAGCATAAATACCCATGATGGAGGATTATATGTCGGCATGTTTAAAGATAAAAACCATTCATAGTTTTGTTCAGTAAAAACTGTTCCAAAAAGATAGATAATAAGAGCAGTCAAAATTATTGTGACTACAGTAAGGAATTTTTTAAATGATTTGTACCAAAATCCCATGTTAGCAAGTGTTATTTACCTCGCTGCACGTATTATATCCTAAACTTACCCATTCGTTAATACCTCCAGCCATGCTTTTAACATTTGTGAATCCTAAGTTTTTCATAACATTATAAACTCTTTCACTTCGGTTACCAGATCGGCAATAAACAACAATTTCATCATTTTTATCATAATTATCAAAAGAGATATTGCCTGCTTCTACATCAATACTATTTATATATTCAATATTTCCATTGATATGTATTGTGTTTCTTTCATCAGGTGTACGTACATCAATTAAATGAAAATCAGAGTCAGTAGTTAGTTTCCTTTTTACATCTTCAGGTGCAATTTCAAAAGATTCGATATTCATAGTTATTTCAGGATTTTCAATTAATATACTTGTTTGCAGATCGCTTGACTCCGTACAAGCATTAAGGAAAAACAGTGCAGAAATTACAGTGAGCGCTGCAAGAACTTTTTTCATGAGGAAAAATTAGGAATTTAAACATTTAAAATATACCACTTTAAAAGTTAACTGCAAGTAAACTTTTATTCAGAATGTATGAAATAATTTTATTGAGTTTTTAGAACGGAAGATCATCAACAGTTACTTCATCTTCCTGTGCGGGAGCAGCAGCTGGCGCTGGAGTTTCTGCAGCAGGAGCTGCAGGAGTTGCTGCCATTGGTGCAGCAGCAGGAGCAATAGGCGCAACAGGTGTTGGACCTTGATCCATACCACCGTGATTAGCTTGCATAGCTGGAGCAGCATCTGTAGCGATTGTTTCACCTTTTCTATCAAGCATAATCATATTATCTGCAACGATTTCAGTTTTGTATCGTTTGCTTCCATCTTCAGCTTCCCATGAACGAGTTTGGATTCGGCCTTCAATATAACATTTGCTTCCTTTTTTAAGATATTGTCCGATAATTTCAGCAAGTTTTCTCCAAGCAACGATGTTGTGGAATTCTGCTTTGTCTTGTTTCTGCCCTGATTGATCTGTCCAAGATAAATTTGTTGCTAATCCGAACGAAGTAACAACTTGTCCTCCAGGAATTTGTTTCATTTCTGGATCACGTGTGAGGTTCCCGATTAATTGAACCTTATTCAATGACATTGCCATAGTATGTGTGTTAATTTTGTAACTTTTGTAGCTGAAGTTTACTATATTATTTTGTCCTGAGGCAATGATTTATTTCTCCAATGACCTCTACAGGATCGCGCATTATATATAAATGGTGTAGATAACCCGTAAGGTAGCCAAAAATTAAGGATGCAATTATCGATAGACCTGTTATAGTAATTGTTGTTAATTGATTTTTCGTAATAGTAATTGGATTTATATGCATAAATATGGTTTTGAATTAGGTAGAAAGTGGCGACTTAGTGTTGCTGAATTAGAGAGCGTTTTTGGTGTTAAAGGTGAAGTTATTAATGAAGAGATTTGGTTAGTGGAGATGGATCGGGAGCTTGGAGAGAAAGATATGAATCGTCTTGGTGGAACTATTAAAATTATTGAGTTTTTTGATAGTGTTGCGACGATTGATGAAGTTGAGGATACGCTTTTTGAACATTTGATTAGTCGGGAAAATAAAAAGGTGAAGTTTGCATTGAATTTATTTAATTATAAACAGCAGTTCTTAAAAATTCATAAAAATTTATTAAAAAATTTGAAGCGGAAATTAAAGGACGCTAGCCGAGGAGCCCGTTTTTTAAATAAACCAAATCAAAATATTAAAAGTGTTGTGATTTTTGATGAGCATTTAACTAAAAAAGGTACTGATTTGAATGTTTTGAAAGTTGAAGGTGGAATTTTAATCGGATATAGTCTCGCAGTTCAACATTTTAGGTCATATTCGTTTAGAGATTTCGAAAGACCGGCTCGTGATGCAAAAAGTGGAATGTTGCCTCCAAAATTAGCACAAATTATGATTAATTTAGCGTGCCCAGGAGATAGTGATTGTGTTTTATATGATGCATTTTGTGGAAGTGGAACTGTTTTGATGGAGGGTTTGCTTATGGGTAAAAAAGTTATTGGAAGCGACATCTCAGAGAAAGCGATTGCTGATAGTAAGACGAATATTGATTGGTTTAGATCAAAATTTGAAATCTCGAGGTCGTCAGAGTTGTTTGTAAAGGATGCAATAGAGCTGTCTGCTGGGGATTTTGGTGTGATGCCTGATTGTGTTGTTTCAGAAGTATATCTTGGGCCTCCACAATCACAATTTCCAACAGATCAACAAATTCATAAAAATTTTTCTGAAGTTGAAGATATAATTTTAGGATTTTTAAAAGCTGCTAAGGGGTTTTTAAAGCAGGGGAGTGCAGTAGTGCTTGCGGTTCCTTTTTATAGAGGACGACATGGGAATTTTCATATAACTGGTCTAGTTGATAATATGAATAGCCTTGGATATGAAATAGATAAGCTATATAAATCAATTAAACGAGGTTCTGTATTATATGACAGGAAAGACCAAATCGTTGGTAGAGAGATTTTTAGATTAAAATTGGTTGAAAAATAGATCAAACTTATTTATAGTAGTTCTTGATCTATTAAGATCATTTTCCTTAAGTTAATGTTCTCGGGTAGCTCAATGGTAGAGCATCTGACTGTTAATCAGAGGGTTGGCGGTTCGAATCCGCCCCCGAGAGCCAGAGAAATTAGAGCCGAGAAAGGAGTGAAACGACGAATCGAGGCCTAAGTTCCTGGCAAGCGAAGCAGCCAATTGAATTAGAGCTGAGCAAGGAGCATCGCGACACAGCGAAGCCTAAGACCCTGGCATCCACCGAATGTGGTAGCCAAACTTTTTCAGTTGATTATTCCTTTAAATAGAGTCATTTGTGTGGTTCGAACTAATATACTTCTTCCAAATAACATTTTTCGCAGTAAACAATCTCTAGACGATCTTTTGAAAATGTTGATTCAAATTCATTTATGCATCCTTCCTTATCACAGGTTCGGTGGACAAGCAGATAAGGATTTCTGAGTCCAACTCTTTTAGCATGTCTGATTTCTGGATGCTTTTTTGGTAATGGGATATTGTTTGTTTTATAAAAATTAAGTTCTGCTTTTTGAATTAAATAAGGTCTTCCCGATTCTTCACAAATAATTGGTGTTTTTGTAATTGAATCGTCAGCTTCTTCGATAATATTGGGTAACTCTATAGTATTTTTCCTTTCACCTATTATTTCTTGTATCTCTGTAATTTTATCTTTCCATTTCCATCCACGTTTTATAACTTCTTCTTTTTTTAAAGGGTAATATTCATGTCCTACTGTTTCATTATATCCAAAGACAGAAATTTTTGCTGGAAAAAATTCTCCCAATTCCCCAGTTTTTTTCATATGTTCAATTATTCGATCGCGTATCAAAAAATATTCTTCTTTAGTGTATTGTTTGTTTAAAATACAGTAGTTTTTATGTAAAAGGCTACAACATCCAAAACAATTACTTGAACCAACTAAAAGATTACAATAAAAATTATTACTCGAACCAGACCATGTATGCATACAAAAAGCGTTTTGTGTGCAATTGTCACCTGTTGCAAGGCAGTTATAAATCCATGACGAATTATCCCCAAAAATATTATAGTCTTGGCAATTATTACATTTAAAAACATAATTGCAGTATTTGCAGTTCTCTAATTCATCACAATAGTAGCAATTATAAGAATTTTTTTGGTTTCTAATATCATCTCCTGAAAATCCTTCGTTTGTATGTCCGAAGTAATACTTCTTTGGATATTTTATATGGAATTTATTAAATTCGTCTTTAAATTTATGAATATTGTCTATGTGTTCAAGTTCTTTCTTTTTAGATTCAAATTCCTCTTTAGAAACCTTTTTATTAAAAATATGATATTCTTTATGAACTAGATTTGCACATCCAATACAATTTTTACAATTTTTACAATCAATCAAGAAAAGACTATCAGAACAATCAGTGCATCTTTGGCTGTATTTTAAATTATAACAATTTCTTATTCTTACACATTCATAACAAATTTCGCTATCTATTAAAGCAAGACAATCAGTACAGTGCTTACATCGAATACCACTAGTTATATAATAACAACTCTCACAGTAATCCATATCAAAAGAAAGATAACAATTTTTACAGTTCCCGAGGCTGTTACAATATTCGCAATTTTCCATTCCAAAACCAGATTGATGAGAGGCAGGAGCGCTATAAAAAAGCTCTTTAAATTGTTCAAAAAAAGGTTTGTTGAAATCAAAATCACGACCATAATCTAATCCTTCCCAAGCATCTGAAAACCAATATTCTCTATCATAAACAGGGAAAGGAACATCAGGAGAAAACATTGAAAGTAAAGGTTTTCCCGTTGCATCACATTTTCTTCTAAATAAATTACGTGCATTTCTAAAAGCTAGCCGATTCCTACTTCTTTCTTCAGGACAAAGAGTTGGAGGAGGAACATTCATTTTTTTGTAAAATTCTAAATCATCTTTTGTAATTTCAAATTCCTTGTTTGAAACACGACAGATTTTCTTCATAAGAAATATTTTATATAACAGGATTAATTATAAAAGATGATATCTCATTTTGAAAGAAGTAGTTCGAACTTCGTACGCCGTGCGGAGCCAAGTATAGATTTACGGCTTAAATAAGCCATTTTTGCTATACCCCTCCTAGCGCATCCTTCATTCCAGACCGAATTTCCTCAACTTCAGCTGAAAGATTTGGCTTAAAAGTTTTTACCATTTTCAATTGAAAAGCTTTTTTCGGATCAATACTCTTCACCCCATTCTCCATTATAACTTGTCCACTACTATCCTTTTCATACCTGTCATCACCAGTGATATTTTTATCAAAAATATATAACCTTCCATCCAAACATAAACTCTCATCACCATTTACTATCATATTCAATTTTTCCCAATCCTCTTTCTCTTTAGGCCTATATCCATTTTTCCAAAACCAATAAATAACATCTAATTGAGCAGTATCAGCAAACAAATCAAACTTCTTTTGTTTATTAGTCGCCAAACTTTTAGCAAAAGATTCAGCACAATTTATGACCATCGTTCCAACACCTTGTTTTCTACGATATTGAGGTCCAACAAAACGATGATTGATATCAAACCCCTTATCTCCTTGATTAATTCCCTGAATAACAGCAACAAGTTTATCTTCACTACCTTTATCCAGACAAAAACGAATTCTCTCAGACTTTACGCCTTTATCTTCAACAAAAACCTTATACGCAACCAACCTTAATGGAATAGAAGAATCAAGCATCTGCTCAGCAAATTTCATATTTATCCTCTTGAAATCGCCACTTCTAAAAGTTTCACTTTTGTAGGAATTTTCATCTATTTGTAAGAATTCTCTGGCACATTTAGAAGTAAACTCATTCATCTTAGCTTGAGCACCTTCTCTGTCTTGAAATCCCAACTTTTCTTGAAGAACATCTTCTTCAGGAACTTCAGGTCTTCGACCTTCATATAAGCCGTAAGTTTCTTGAAAATTTGGTAATTCGCTAATTATTTCAGTCATAATATTATAATTATCCTAAAATTATATCATAAAAAGCCATGTTTAGTAAGACGTAAGCGTCTGCAAGCTACTCGAAAACTCCATCACCTGTTTATATAATTCATGTTAAAAGACAAAGTTGGTTCGAACTTCGTACGCCGTGCGGAGCCAATTGCTTTTTTAGCTATGATATAATAAATTAAAGACTTTATAACCATAATAAAAATGGAATTTTCAATTTTTGTAGCGAAAATTGTTGCTCTTATCTATCTTCCGCTTGCAATAGCTCTGCTCACAGGTCAGGTAAATGGAAAAGACATAGTTGATAGTTTTGAAAAATCACCGGCTCTTCAACTAATTATAGGTTATTCTGGAGTTATTGTTGGTGTAACTCTTGTTACTTATCACAATGTTTGGGTTCAGGATTGGCCTGTTCTGATTACAATTCTTGGATGGATTGCAATAATTGAGAGTGTTACATTTCTGGCTTTTCCTAAATTTTCATTCTCACTAACAAAGTGGATTCCGATGAACGGAAAACTTTGGGGAGCGATTGCACTTATTCTTGGTTTGATATTTGCTTATTTTGGATTTTTTGCTTAAGCATCCGTATGCGACGTAGTGTGCTTAAGCATCCGGCAAATCATCAAATCCTTTAACAAAATCGTCATACCAGGCTTTTTGATCTTCTGGTGTAAGATTTTTCATTGATTCAACTGCATCAATATGAGCTTGATCTCCACTTTGAATCATCTCCATAACATGCTTTTTACTGTTTGTACCCATTTCTTCAGGGGTAGAGCCAGTAATTTCAGCATCACAAGCGCCGCGAAGATTGTTACAAGTAGTTTTTTTCATAGTTTTAGGATTAAGAGTAAGTTTATTAAGATATCACTTTCAATTTAATTCAACAATGCTATTATTAGTATATATTTAACTTAAACTATTATGAAAAATTTTGTATGTAAACATGGTGCTTCTGGTGGTTACTACGGTTTTGGATTTATCGCTTCAGCAATTTTCTTTATTGGAAATGCAGATTCATTTTGGGCAGGAGTAGGGGGATTCCTCCAAGCAATTGTATGGCCAGCATTTTTGATTCATTCTTTATTTGAATTCCTTGCTAGATAATGGATCCACAATTTACGTTTAAATCTAAAATTTGGCTTTGGTCAGGAGATAAGGCCGCTTGGCACTTCGCAACTGTTCCATTGGAAATTTCGAAACAGTTAAAAGGTTTTAGTATGCCAAGAAAAGGATTCGGTTCAATTCCTGTAAATGTTACTATTGGAAAAACCACATGGAAAACCAGTATTTTTCCAGAAAAAAAAGGGACTTATATACTTCCTTTAAAAAAAGATGTTAGAAAAGCAGAAAAAATCATTGTAGATAATGAAGTTGAGATTACTATTAAATTACAGTAACTAGTAAACTTCTTTCAAGAAGCACTCTTTACAGTAGATTTTTTCAGAACTTTTTGAAGAATAATTTGAATTAATTTCTTTTGAACATTTATCACACTGACGCTTCCATAATTTAAGAGGTCTTCTTTTTGCCATTCTATTTTTGTGACGGCAAAGGGGGCATTTTTTTGGAGTTGGAATATTTAATTTTTCGTAAAAGTTTTTTTCTTGTGAGATTATTTTGAAGTTTTTTCCACAATTACACTGTAAGGCATCATCAGAACTGTTTTTTGGTGAATTTTCTTCTTTATGCCATTTATAACCTTTTTCTTGAGCTTCATTTTTGCTTAAAGGGAAGGCGTCCATTGCCATTGTCTCATTGTATCCAAAAGGGGAGAGGTGTTTTGGGAAGAATTCTCCATATTCACCTGTTTTCATCATATGTTCTTTAATTTTTGGAATTAATTGCTCGTATTCTTCTTTTGAATATTGTTTATTTAAAATACAATATTTTTTTCGTTTAAGTCCAACACATCCAAAACAATTTGAAATGCTAAAACATTCTGCACAGTATTCACAGTCGTTAATATTTGACTGACAATTTGAGCAAAATTTAACATTATTGCAATTATCACCAACTGAACAGCATTGATAAATTAATTCGCATTTATTTCCCCAGGAATTGTAGTCCATTGAATCTTTTACACCCAAACTTAGCTTCTGACAGTATCTGCAATCTTCTAAATCAATTGAGTCAAAGCACTCGTAAGCATTTTTACAATTAAATAGATGGTCTCCTGAACTGTTTTGGTTTTGCTCTTCTATAACGTATTTATGAGGCTGTGATAAAAAGAAATTTGCTCCCATTTTTTGAAGTTCTTCAATCCCTTCAAGTGTATTTAACTTCATTTCTGATTTTAATCTTTTATAATCTTCCTGCGAGTATTGTTTATTAAAAATCATGAATTTTTTCTGCCTTTGGTTGATACAGCCAATGCAATTATCACAACTTGTGCAATTATTTAAAAAATATGAGTCATGACAACTCTCGCAATCCTGCGAATAAAATAGTCTTTGTGATTTTTGACAATCTACACATTCATAACAAAGTTCATCTTCATAACACACTGAACAATCAACAACATCAGTACATTTTTTTAATAAATTTGAATAATAGCAGTCTTCGCAATAGTCACTTTCTGCGATTAAATAGCAGTTTTTTAGATATGCAGTACAATTGTTGTAATCGCTGTTTTCAATTGTTCCAACAGTATTAAATAGTGCTAAATGTGGCACTTTATTTTTTAGTTCTTCATATTGTGCAAAGAATGGACGTTCAAAATCATAATTTTGGTTATATTCTGTTCCATCCCAATCATCACCCCACCAATTTTCCGGAGAATAAACCGGGAACGCAGAATCTTTATGAAATTGCGATAAAGTTTGATTACCCGAAAGGTCACATTGTCTATAATAAAGTGTTTTTGGATTACGTTCGTTAAATCGACGAACAAGCCTGCAGTCAGGGCAGCTCTTTGGTTTAGGAACCTGTAATTTTTTATAAAACTTCAGATCTTCATCTGTGATTATAAAATCTAAATTACATTCTTTGCAGGTAGGCATAATTAGGCATTTTTAGCTTCCATCTCAACAATCATTTCTTTGTATTTTTCGTGAATTACACTTCTATCGAAATCTGCGAATTCACGCATCATAACTTCCCATTCTTCGTCATTTAAATAGTTTCGAGCTGATACAAAAAAGTGAGTGTTTTCTTTTTCGATATGTAGTTTATAAAATTTACTTATATCTTCAAGAGCTTCAACTAAAAGTGGTTGAACAGTCGCGTCATTATTAGTAAATTTTTCATTCAACTCATCTAATTTTTTTATTTTTTCACGTGCCTGAACATGTTCTTCTAAAAGTTCAGACATTTCTTTTCGATGTTCATCTGATAAAGCTTTTTGACCTAATTCTCTGAATAAAATATCTTCTTCTTTTCCGTGATGTGTCTTATCGCCGTAAGTTTTGAAGAAATCAATTGCCGCATCAATAAAGCAATGATCACCTTTCCTTTCTTTAAGCATTGCGATTTCTATATCAAAAAGAGTAATCATTCTGCTGATAAGATTGTGTTCTTCTATTAGAAAATCTATTGGATTCATATTTATTGTTGTTAATGTTTCAACTACTTAATTTTAACTGCTTTAAATCTCAAATCAATAGCTTTTGCATTGCTCAAAAATGTACGTTATATATAATAGCTTTGCAACTAACGAATATATATGAAAAAAAATACTACTAAGTTAAAAAAAGGACTCGCTCAGATGTTTAAAGGTGGAGTAATTATGGATGTTGTAACTGCAGATGAAGCAAAGATTGCTGAAGATGCCGGGGCATGCGCTGTAATGGCTTTAGAAAGAGTTCCTTCGGATATCAGGAAAGATGGTGGAGTTGCGCGAATGAGTGATCCTAAGCTAATTAAGGAGATTCAAAAAGCTGTGACGATTCCGGTTATGGCAAAAGTTAGAATTGGTCATTTTGTTGAAGCTCAGATTTTAGAAGCTTTAAAAGTTGATTATATTGATGAAAGTGAAGTTTTGACTCCGGCTGATGAGAGATTTCATATTGTTAAGACTGATTTTAATGTGCCGTTTGTTTGTGGATGCACTTATTTAGGTGAAGCTTTGCGTCGAATTGATGAAGGTGCAATGATGATGAGAACAAAAGGGGAGGCAGGAACAGGAAATGTAGTTGAAGCTGTTCGTCATGCTCGCACAGTTAATGATGAAATTGCTATGTTGCAAAAAGCTGCAGCAGCTAAACGAAAAGCGTGGGCAGAAAAAGAACGCGTGCCAGTAGCTTTGGTTAATGAAGTTTGTAAATTAGGTCGTTTGCCAATTGTAAATTTTGCAGCAGGAGGAATTGCAACTCCAGCAGACGCAGCAATGATGATGCAACTTGGTGTTGATGGTGTTTTTGTAGGATCTGGAATATTTAAATCTTCTCATCCTGAAAAAAGAGCGAGATCAATTGTTGAAGCAACTACTCATTTCAAAGATGCAGATATTTTAGCAAAAGTTTCAGAAGATTTGGGAGATTGTATGGAAAGTAAACAAATTTCTGACTTAGAACATCGTTATGCAGAAAGAGGTTGGTAAATTAAAGATCGGAGTTTTGGCGTTGCAAGGTGCTTTTTTTGAGCATGTTGAGATTTTGGAGAAGCTAGGTGTTCAAACTAGTGAAGTTCGAACAGTTGAAGACTTGGCTGGCCTTGATGGATTAATCATTCCAGGAGGGGAGAGTACAACTATGAATCTTTTGATTGGTGAGATTAAAAAGGTCATGAAAAAGTTGCCGATTTTTGGAACTTGCGCTGGTGCAATTATTTTAGCTCAAAACTTTATGGATATCGAAGTTGAAAGAAACGCTTATGGAAGCCAACTCGATAGTTTTGAAGATGATTTTCAATTTAATGGTCATAATATTCACGGAATTTTTATTAGAGCTCCAAAAATTTTAAAAGTTGGTGATGGAGTTGAGGTTTTGGCAAAAAATTCCAAAGATGAAATCGTTTTGGTTCGTGAAGACCGCTATTTAGCATCAACATTTCATCCTGAATTAACAGAGGATACAAAAATCCACGAATACTTTCTGGATATGATTATTCAAAACTCTTAATCAATTTGCTTACATCAAAATGTTTTACCTCATTTGCAGGATTGCCTTTGTAGTCACTTAGATAAGGTAATTTGTTGACATAAGGAACTATGTTTTTATTTTCATAAAAGACTCCAACATAAACATTTTTTTCAAAATCTTTAATATATTTTTTAGCTTTTTCTAAATCATTAGCTTTCCATCCTTTAATATCTTCTAAATATTTAACTCTTTCCCAATACCATTCCTGTG
This sequence comes from Candidatus Peregrinibacteria bacterium, assembly GCA_030595015.1. Lineage (GTDB taxonomy): Bacteria > Patescibacteriota > Gracilibacteria > UBA1369 > PNNO01 > JAUVDZ01. The sequence continues at coordinate 21,141 of JAUVDZ010000004.1, forward strand.
GAGTCACTTTATTATAAGTAGGGCAGGTTTGCAGCACCTCAACAAATGCGAAACCTTTATGATTAAGAGCTTTTCTGAATATTTTAGTCATATGCTTAACATCTCCACTAAAAGTTCTTGCTACAAATGAAGGATTCAAATTTAAAACAAATTCACTCGGATTCATTGGCTCTAAAAGTTGCCCATCAGGAGATCCATTCATTGCACGCCCTGGTAATGTACACGCAGAAGCCTGACCAGTTGTAAGTCCGTAATTGTGATTGTTATGCAGGATAAACGTGATTGGGTATTCAGAACGTACGCAATGTACGAGGTGATTAATTCCTTCACTCATTGTTCCTCCATCACCAGCTGATGCGATAACTTTTAAATCAGTATTTCCCATTGCAGCACCTGCAGCTAAAGGCAGTGCACGACCGTGAAGACCGTGAAAAGTATTCATAGCAATTTTATCTGATCCATTTCCGTTACATCCAATATCAAAACTCATCAAAACTTTATCTGCAGTATATCCTTCTAAAGTTAAAGACCTTTTTAGCGCATTTTGAATTTGATAATTTCCGCAGCCACTACACCAGGTTATCACTTCATCATTAACGTATCTCACATATGAATCTTTTTTCTGTGAAAGTCCCTGCATTACTGATTTTATGTTGTTTGTTGGCATATTATTTAATTTTAATGAGTTCGCTATCGCTCACGCTTGGCTCGCGATAAGTTTTCGCTCGCTAAGACCCTCGCTTAGCTCGGCTCCGTTTATCGATATAGTCCATTACATCTTCAAAATAAAATGGACGGCCATTGTATTTTAAGAATTTAGATTTAAATTTCTTTCCTGTTTCTGCTTCTATTAATTTTCCTAGTTGTCCTTTTAGATTTCCTTCAATTAAATGCACATTTTTATTCTCTTTAAAGAATTTTAATGCTGCTTTGTCATTGATTGGCCATACAAAATCAAAATGCATGTAGTTAACCTTCTTTTTAGAAGCTTTGATTGCATCTCTCATTGCATTCATTGAACTTCCCCAACCAATAAATGAAATATCTGCACCTTTTTTAACACCAAATACACGTGGTGCTGGCAAATTCTTTTTAATAGTTTCAAATTTTCTAACGTGACGTTTGTGAATCATTTCTAATACCGGTTTTACTTCTTCAGTTAAAGTTCCATCTGGGTTATGTTCATCACTATTCGCATGATAGTGCGCTTTACTAGCTCCTGGAATCCATCGTGGAGATACTCCGGATTTAGTAATTTTAAATCGATCAGAAGGTTGAAGTTTTGCTAATTCTGCTTTTTTTGTAACTAATCCTCGTTTAATTGGTATTTTTTTATGTTTAAATGGATCAACTGTCATATGACAATCGTAGACATGTTTTTCACTCAAAACCATTGTTGGAGTTTGATATTCTTCTGCAAAATTAAATGCGTGTTGTATTAATTCGTATGAACTTTCAGGATCACCACATCCAATTACAATTCGGGGATATTCTCCGTG
>JAUVDZ010000141.1 GCA_030595015.1 Candidatus Peregrinibacteria bacterium
GGCCTTATGTTGAGCAAGCTTTAAGAAATCAAACTGTCGAAGGTTATCCGGATGGAACTTTTAAACCGGCTAATTGTGTAAACCGGGCTGAAGCAGTTAAAATGGGAATATCAGCATTCGATATGCTAAGCGAAAATTCTGTAAATGATAGAGAGGATAATGTTTACAAAGATTTACTTCTGGGAGAAAACTGGTTTGATGTTTATATATATTCAGGAACAGATGCTCATTCAATTGGAACTGATCATGTTACAACTGTTACCACAGACGCTGCATCAGAATATTATTTTTATCCCGGCGAATCAATGAGCCGAAAAGAAGTAGCTGAAATGCTTTATAGAATGAAGACTTTAACTGACAACGGAGTATTTGGATATGTTGATACAATGTCTCCTAGAGACTTAAATTACTACATTAGCCCTTCAAGTGGTGTGTCATTTTTGATGCCAAAAGATTGGATAGTGTTAGGAGAAGTTGCTGGTGATTATCCAACAATTTTATTTGATGGCCCAAGTGATGATGAGGATGAATTAATAACTGTTTCGATTAATCAGGATGCGATGAACTGTAGCCCTGAGCCATTTGCTGCTACATGTTTTGAATTAAATGAAAACTATACTATCGGTGCCTATGCTCCAGATATGTATTCGATGGAATTAATGAATCGAATAAATCTTACTTTTAGAGAGCCTGAAGCTGAAGCAACTGGCGAAACTGCTTTTGATGATTGTGGGGTAATTGGTGATTATACTGAAGAAGATTGGTTTACTGATTTTGTAGTCAAATGGGATGCCTATTTACTTACTTTAGACGGAACTTCACCGGAACATGATCCAATATTTAGCCAGAATTCTGAAGGGTGCCTTGCTTTAGATGGTTCAAAATTTATTTTTATTCCAAATTACTTTATAGATGGTTGTAAAAAAGTATTTATTTACTATCCTGACAGTGACACTTTAAGCATTGCTGATGAGCTTGGCGAATATTGTGCTGAAGAGTTTGGACCACGCATAGGTGATTATATAACTGTTTATGGAACTGATGATTATTATGGATGTCAATATATTGCAGGAAATTATTACTATATTAGCAATACGGTATTTCCTATAGAAGATTCTTGTACAAACTAATAAATAAAATCTTTTTTATACGCGGCAGCCTCAGCGATGTGATCCTTCTCAATGTGATCGCATCGCTCCATGTCCGCGATGGTGCGGCTCACTCTTAGAATACTCAAATAGCTTCTTGGTGATATATGAAATTTCTCCATAATCTTTTTTATAAATGTTTCTGCTGGCCTTTTAAGCTTGATATCCTTTAGTTGTAGCTGATTGTTAAGGATTCCGCGTTTGTGTTGAACAGCAAGTGTTTTGACTACCCGTTTTTGGATTTCTTTTGTGGATTCGCTGTGTGAATGTTTAAAAAGTGTTGATTTGAGTAAGCGCGGAACTTCTGAAATCATGTCAATTCTATCGAGGATTGGACCTGAGATTTTTTTATAATATTGCCGGATGTTGTATGGCGTGCACTGGCAGTTTTTAAATTGATCACCGTAATATCCGCATGGACACGGGTTCATTGCAGCAATTAGTTGAAATTGTGCTGGCAAAATTCGTGTTTTACCAAATCGTCCAAGTCTTATGACTCCATCCTGCAAAGGTTCTCTTAATGATTCAATTATTGGTCTTTTGAATTCAGCAAATTCATCTAAAAAAAGTATTCCTTTGTGTGCGAGTGTGGCTTCTCCTACCTGAAAAGGATTCCCTCCACCAAGAAGAGTAGCCTGAGTTGTTGTATTATGGATATGTCTAAATGGACGCTCTATTATCGGTGGCGTTGCTTTTTGGGTAATCGAATAAATCATACTAACTGTCATTGAATTCTTCTCGTTTAAGAGTGGTTGGATGCCCTGTGAAGCTTTTGCCAACATTGATTTCCCTGTTCCAGGAGGACCTGTAAGAAGAATATGATGCCCTCCACTTATAGCAATTTCTAAAGCTCTTTTTGGAAGTTCGTGACCTTTTATTTCAGCAAAATCTATACTATCACGATTTTTTGATTTAATTTTTGGAGAATTATAATAAGGCTCAATTGGCTTCTTTCCTTCAAGATGCGAAATCAAATCCTTGATACATTTAATGGGATATATTTTAAGACCCTTTATCATCGCCGCTTCATCACGATTCTCCCAAGGAATAAAAATGCGCTTAAATCCACGCTTAAATGCAAAATGTGCCAATGGCAAAACCCCAGGGACAGCGCGCAAAGCTCCATCCAGTTTAAGTTCCCCAAAACAAAAAACCGGATCAACCGACTTGCCATAAATCTGATTCGACTTAACAAGCATTGCCAAAGTAATCGGGAGGTCAAAATGCGAACCCTGCTTCTTAACGCTCGCGGGCGACAAGCTCACAATCTTTCGATTTGGCGGAAAAACATACCCACTATTTTTAAGTGCCGCCCGAATCCGCTCGCGTGCCTCCTTTATAGAAATATCACCCAATCCCACAATATTAAAAACAGGTAAGCCACGAGAAATATCGGCTTCTACTTCAGTTAAAGTAAGATTCAACCCCTCAATGGCTGCGCTGTAAATCTTCATAAAAAATCTGGTTAAGGACTTACTATTTAACCAAATAGTTATGATGAAATTCTAAAAAAT
>JAUVDZ010000104.1 GCA_030595015.1 Candidatus Peregrinibacteria bacterium
TTTTCTTTTGCATCTTCTTTTATTGCGCTGTCATTAATTGCACTGTCAAGAAATGCTGTTTTTGCAGTTTCATTTTTTTTAATTGCATTCTCTAAAGAAGTAGACTTTTTATCTTCATTAAGCGCATTATAAACCTGCTTAATAAAAGTAGTCTGATAATCTTTTGGATAATATGAAAAAGTTCCTCCAGCAACAATAATTTCTATTTTATCAGTTGGATGGCCGGTTCTTTCAAGTCCTTTAAGCCGATTTTTAACCTGGTTGTAACCATCAAAGTCATTAAGAATAGCCCGCATCATAGCAGGCTCATTTGATAAATAAGACTTTGGCATATCAGGTTCAGAAGGACAAAAAATGCACTTTCCCGGGCAAGCATAATGTTTTGTAAGTACAGTAACATTAGCAATCCCGGATTCAGAACGAACTTTTCTTTTAATTATTAAGTTAAAAAAGGCCTTATCTTCATCGATCTTCCCTTCTTTTATAAGCTTTCTATATGTCTTAATAAGGCTAACATTAGAAGCCGAACCAATTCCATGCTTTAAACTATAGCTATTTTTAAGAGATTGAAGTGATTTTTGATCTCTAATCTTATCACTTAAAGCTTCAATTAAAAGATCTTCCAAAATTTGTTCCTGCTTGCTATTCATGTGCCTTTTTAGTAAGGTTATTAGCGGCTTTTTATACTATATTATGAAAGAGAAAACAGCAAACCAATTGTTAAAAAAAGTTGAGGAAGATTATACAAAAATAGCCTCAGAATTTGATCAAACAAGAAAATGGCTTTGGCCGGAATTTGATTATTTCAAAAAATATATTAAAAAAGGTCAGAAAATTTTAGATGTTGGATGTGGAAATGGAAGATTAAGCAAATTATTTAAAGATGTTGATTACATTGGAATCGACAACAATAAAATGTTCATAGATATTGCACAAAAAAATTATTCAAGTTCTAAATTTGTGCTCGATAATCTCTTGAAATTCAAGTCGGCTTATCATTCTGACTTAATCTTTAGCATTGCAGCTTTTCATCACATTCCTTCAACAACATTGCGCAAAAAAAGTATACAAAATTTACATAAAAATTTAAAAAGCGAAGGTGTGCTCATTTTAACAGTTTGGAATTTATTTCAAAAGCGATATCGAAAATATATTTTTAAGGCAATTTTAAAATATTTACTAACATTTGGTAAATATGACTGGAATGATACTTTTATCCCGTGGGGGAAATCCGGAGTTAAAAGATACTATCATGCTTTTACGCCAAGAGAGATTTGGTCTATATTTGAAAATAATGGTTTTGAAATTATAGAAATATTTTATACTCGTAAAGGAGAAAAAGTTTCATTTTTAAATTCTCATAATATTTGTTTGATATGCAGGAAGAAATAAAAATAATGAATGTTAGATTTAATAATGTTTCAATGGATGAAACAGTGGATTTTGTGCTTAAGAATAATCTTCAGGGTTATATTTGTACTCCAAACCCAGAAATGCTTTTAGAGTGTGAAAAAAATCCTGAATTTTTAAATGTTTTAAATAATTCCCAGCTTAATATTGCTGATGGTATTGGAATACTATGGGCCGCTACTCAAATAGCCAGAAAATCATCAAAATTAAAAGCTTTAACTGAACTCCCTTTTATAGCTTTAGCTCCCAAAAGATTCAAAAATGTGCTTAAACAAAGAGTAACCGGAACTGACCTTGTTCAGGAAATATGCAAAAAAGCCGCACAGACACACCTTAAAATTTTCTTTTTAGGTGCAGCACCAGGAATTGCTGAAAATGCAGCTGAAAAACTGGAACATAAATACCCTGGACTGAACATCTGTGGAACATATGCTGGATCCCCTGCCCAGAAAGACTTTGAAACAATTAAAGAATTAATAGATAAGCAACAGCCTGATATTTTATTCGTAGCTTACGGTGCACCAAAACAAGAAATATGGATTCAGCAAAATCTGCATAAATTTCCATCAATAAAAAAAGCAATTGGAATAGGTGGTGCATTTGACTTCATTGCTGGCAAACGCAAAAGAGCACCTAAATTCATGCAAAAACTTGGTCTCGAGTGGTTATTTCGCCTTGCTCAGGAACCTTCAAGAATTAAAAGAATATTTGATGCTACGATCAAATTTCCATTCAAATTAATCAAAACTCTAAAATAATTACTTTTTCTTTTTCTTCTTCTTTTTAAGAATCCCCTCCCCTTTTTCCTGAAGAGTTTCTAAAATAGGTTTTAAATTTTCAACAATTGTAGTTGCCATCATCAAGGGCTTGTACACGAATTCGTTCACTTTTTCTGCAGTATCTCTAACATAATACGAAGCTTTACTCGCATCTCTTAGGATCATAATTAAATAAACAATTGCGATTGCTAAAAGAATACCAATAAGCAAAATTATCGCTGCCAGAACGATGTAAAGTAAATTCAAAGGATTTTCAAACATATTATTTGGGGTAATTAACTAATCTATTTTAATTTGATACACTTATTAAATCAATTGAAAATTACAATACCGAAGCCTTAACTCAACATCTTCTTCAAAATATCATTAATCATTTGAGGATTCCCCTGCCCTTTCATCTCCTTCATAACCATTCCTACTAAAAATCCAAAGGCTTTATCTTTTCCATTTTTAAAATCTTCAACTGGTCCTGGGTGTGCATCAATAACACCCTGACAAACTTTTTCTAGTTCGCCACTATCACTCACAACTTTCAATCCTTTTTCTTCAATTATGACTGCGGGTTCCTTCCCAGTTTCATACATCTCATCAAAAACTTCTAATTTTGCCTGATTATTTGAAATTTCTCCTTTTTCGACATATGTAATTAATTCACCAAGTAATTTAGGTGTAACTTTTGATTCTTTTAGTTGGATTTGATCTTCATTTAAGCGTTTCATCAAAATTGTATTAATGAACGAAACTGCTTTTTTAGGTTCTTTAATCATTGAAATAACTTCTTCAAAGTATTGAGCAGTATATAAATCTGAAGTTAAAATTCGGATATCGTCTGGTAACAATCCATAATCAGCTTCGTACCTTGACCGTTTTTGTGCTGGCATTTCTGGAACTAACTCAGTTAATTCCGCCAATATCTCTTTTGAAGTATGTAATGGCGGAAGATCCGGCTCCGGGAAGTATCGATATTCGTCAAAACCTTCTTTTACCCGCATTACATATGTTTGCTGAACATCATCCTTCCATCCAACAGTTAAATCCTGACTTAATGGGTCTCCAGCATTCCACAAAGCTATTTGCCGCTCAGATTCATAATCAATTGCAGCTCCAAGTGCCCTAAAACTATTTAAATTTTTTATTTCTGCACGATTATTTAATTTTTCTTCACCTTTTGGGCGGATTGAAACTGATGCATCAAACCTCATCATACCTTTTTCCATATCTGCATCACTAGATTCACAAAATCTCAAAATATTCTGAACTTCTTTCGCATACGCAACGGCTTCTTCAGAATTTCTCAAATCAGGGTCACTAACAATCTCCATTAAAGGGGTTCCACTTCGATTATAATCAACCAAAGAACCTCCAGGAATATGACTCAACTTACCTGCATCATTTTCTAAATGAAGACGAGTAATTTTAATTGTTTTCTTCTTCCCTGAATCTAAAGTGATTTCAATTGCACCTTTTTCACTCAAAGGTTCATCAAATTGTGAAATCTGGAATCCATTTGGGAGATCCGGATAAAAATAATTTTTACGATCAAATTTACAATACTCAGGAATATTACAACCAAGTGCGATAGCAGCTATAGTTCCCTTTTTAACAGCTTCCTTATTTATAACCGGAAGTTGACCAGGAAAACCCATGCAAACCTCGCATACGTTCAAATTTGGTTCCTTATCGAACGAATCGTTATCACACCTACAGAACATTTTAGATTT
>JAUVDZ010000087.1 GCA_030595015.1 Candidatus Peregrinibacteria bacterium
GGATTTCACCCCAACATTTGTTTTGGGTTTTAGAAAATCTCGAAAATGGCGTTGTTGTGAACCAAATCCAGGTTGATTTAGATACTACAAAAGATGCTTTAAAGGCGATAGATAGAATGTTTGAATTATCATAATTGGCACTTGACAGAAGTGCCCTAGTGTGTTATCTTATTCATCCATTCTTAAAAATCTACATATGGCTGAATATAAAAGAACAAATGATGAAACTTGCCTTGAGGTAACTGAAGGGCTTCAACCTGTTATTCAAACATTAGTTCAAAGTCGCTTGAGCTATAATGCATTTGCCAGAGAAGCAAGGATGTTTTCAGAAGATATCGAGCGGCAAATACTTGCAAATTGCGATATTGTTATTAGCACAGATGATGAAATTCATTTAGGTGAAGTTAGAGGAATGCCTCAAAAATATGGAGAAGGAAATCAGCGTCAACTTGTTCATAGTGCAGACAACAATTACCAGTGTCATTTAGAGGATTTGCATGTGTCGGAAGCACTTTTTGAACAGGGAATTTTAATTGTTTCTGAATACGCAGCAAAAACTTTAAGTGAATTGCCAGAAGAAGGAACTTTAGATGCTGTCCAAATTAGAAAATTTGTAAAAATTCTACAAGATGATTTATTAAGATTAAAAAATCATACAAAGCATAATATTCATTTAAAAGAAAGAAATGTTAAACCACCAACAAAAATTAGTAAAATTTTAGTACTGAATGTGGAAAAGGAAAAAGACCCTGATTCATTTGGTGCTCATTATTATACAAAAACACAGCAAATACCAAGTATTGGTTGTAAAAACGATATTCTAAAGGTAAAACTTAAACCTTTACCAATTTCTCAGGAATCTTTAAATGAAGTAAGTGAGAAATTAAATCTTACAGGAATCAAAAAAATAATTGGAGGGATTCTGGATAAAGTTCGAAGAGTTTTATAAATTATTTCTTCTCTTTAACATGCGTTATCCAAAGATTTCGAAGAGTTTCTGCAGTTGCAGTTGCCAGATTTGAAAGGATTTGTCTTAACTCTCTTAGAGCTTCGACAAGTTTATTTAATTTTTCTGCATCAAGTCCGCCTTTGGCTTTCATTACCTGATTAACTTTTTTATTTAAAATTTTAATATCATTTTTTAATTGTTTTTTAACTTGATGTGACATTTTAAACACAGTTGGGAAAGGCGCTTTTGCAGCTTTAACTCCAGCCGTTGCTGCTCCCTGAGTCATTGAGCCCCCGGAATCTCCTTCTTTTCTTTTTTGGTCGCTTTCTGAAACATGACCACTGGCTTCCTCAGCACTTTCTATAATTTCACCAGCTTCTAATCCAACAGAAACACTAGCTTCTTTTACCTCTTTTCCTTCTTGCTTTTGTTTAGGCATTTCAGGTGCTTGAGGCTTTGGAGCTTCAACTGCTTCTGGATTGATATTATGTTTATTGTCTGCCATTGGATTCATTAATAGATCATTACATTATACGTTATTTTGGCTTTTTTATCAATGAAAATTATGATATATCTTATAAGGAGTTCGTATAAAGATTATAACCTAAATTGCATTGAAAGAAATAGAAAAGGCCTATGAGGCAAAACAGTTCGAAGATTCGATTTATAAACAATGGGAAGAAAGCGGTGCTTTTACACCCAAAGTTGACCAGGACAAGCCATCTTTTACTATTTCGATGCCGCCTCCGAATGCTACTGGAACATTGCATTTAGGGCACGCATCAATGCTTGCAATTCAGGACATAATGATTAGATACAAAAGAATGCAGGGATATTCTGCTTTGTGGCTTCCAGGAACAGATCATGCTGGGATAGCAACTCAAAACAGAGTTGAGAAAAATTTGGCTGAAGAAGGAAAGAGCCGACACGATTTAGGTCGTAAAGATTTCTTGAAAGAAGTTGATAAATTTGTTGATACTTCAAGAAATACAATTAAATCTCAGATTAGAAAAATGGGATCTTCATGTGATTGGACCCGTGAAAGATTCACTTTAGATGAAGGGCTTTCAAAAGCTGTAAGGACAATGTTCACTAAAATGTATAAAGATGGATTAATTTATAAAGGAGATAGAATTGTTAACTGGTGTCCCAGATGTTCTTCAACACTGGCAGATGATGAAGTTGAATATAAAGAAGTGAAAGATAAATTATACTGGCTTAAATATGGCCCGTTTACTTTGGCTACAACAAGACCAGAAACTAAATTAGGCGATACTGCAGTTGCAGTGCATCCTGATGATGCAAGATACAAAGAAATGATTGGTAAAAAATATATGATTCCTGGAGTTTTAGGAGATTTTGAAATAACTGTTGTTGCTGATAAAGAAGTAGATCCTGAATTTGGTTCGGGTGCTGTAAAAGTTACTCCGGCTCATAGTTTTACAGATTTTGAAATTGCTAAAAGACATGGAATCAAATCAAAATCAGTAATTGATGAAGAAGGAAAAATGAAGGATAATTGTGGAAAATATGCAGGTATGACTACAACTGAATGTCGAAAAGAAATTGTTAAGGATATGGAAAAAATGGGACTCATGGAAAAAATCGAAGATTATGATCATAAGCTTTCTATTTGCTACAGGTGTAAAACAACTATTGAACCGCTTATTTCTAAACAGTGGTTTGTTGCTGTAGATAAGCCGGTTATTGAGCATGAAGGCAAAATGAAAACAATAAAAGAAAGGTCAATTGAAGTTGTTAGAAATGGAGAAATTGAAATAATTCCTGAAAGATTTAATAAAACTTATTTTAACTGGATGGAGAATTTGCACGACTGGTGTATTTCCCGTCAAATTTGGTATGGACACCAGATTCCGGTTTGGTATTGCTCTGATTGTGATGAAGAAATTGTTGCTGAAGATGCACCTTCGAAATGTACTAAATGTGATAGCAAAAATTTGAAACAGGATCCGGACACTTTAGATACATGGTTCTCATCTGGATTATGGACTTTCTCAACTTTAGGATGGCCTGAAGAAACTGAAGACTTAAAATATTTTCATCCTACTTCTGTTTTAGAAACCGGATACGATATTTTATTTTTCTGGATTGCAAGAATGATTGTCATGACAACTTATGGAATTAATCAGATTCCATTTGAAAAAGTTTATCTACATGGGCTTATTAGAACCAGGGACGGTCAAAAGATGTCAAAATCCAAGCCTGAAACCTGTATTGATCCTTTGGATATGATTAAGCAATATGGGACTGATGCTTTGCGTTTAAGTATGGTTATCGGCGCAACTCCGGGTAATGATTTGCGGCTTTATGAAGAGAAAATTGCAGGTTATAGAAACTTTGTAAATAAGATCTGGAATGCATCAAGATTTTCACTAATGAATGTTGAAGATGAACATTTAGAAACCGAATTTGATCCAAAAAAACATATTGTTTCAAAAGCTGATAAATGGATTATCACAAAACTTCAATATCTGATAAAAGATACAACTGAAAATATGGAGAAATTTCATTTTTCTGAAGCAGGAACAAAAATTTATAATTTCACATGGGGAGAACTTTGCGATTGGTATGTTGAGCTTTCAAAGGGAGAACACCTGAATCCTCATGTACTTGTTTATGTTTTAAAAAATCTATTAAAACTTCTTCATCCTTTTATTCCGTTTGTAACTGAAGTACTCTGGAAAAATTTCAAAGAAGATAAAATGCTAATTGAAGCTGATTGGCCTGAGTTCGATAAAGAACTTTTATTCAATACAGAAGTAGAAGAAATGGAATTGTTGCATCAAATCATCTCTGACATACGTAGTGCACGTGCAGAACATGCGGTAGAACCTGTTAAGCAGGTTCATGCAGTAATTTACGCTGGAAAGCATAAAGACTTCTTAGAAGAGAAACGTGAACCATTAATGCGTATGGCTAGAATTGGAGAATTAGAAATATTTGAAAAAGGCGAAAAATTGGATCGTGCTATTGCGTTATTAACGCCACATTATGAAGTTTATCTTCCTTTACATGAGTTGATTGATCCTGATAAAGAAAAAAAACGTCTTGAAAAAGAATTAGATAATTTAAAAGGATTCGAAAAAACTTTAAGTGGCAAATTGAGCAATGATGGATTTTTAAATAGTGCTCCTCCTGAAGTTGTTGATAAAGAAAAAAGAAGATTAAAAGAAACACAGGAATCTCTTAAAAAGATTGAGGGCGAACTGGCTCATTTTTAAGATTTTATATCCGATATGACTTTTCAGGTTATTTATGGTATAATATACACAAATAAAAATAAAAAATGACAGACGAAAAAGCTCAGGGGATTGAGCAAATCAAAGGATTAATTCTTCAGGATAAGCTAAAGGAAGCTTATGATATTTGTAATAAACTTTTATTGAATTTCCCTGAAAGTTACAGACTTAGCAAATTTCAACAAAAAATTGAAAAGCTTGTTTATAAGGAAAATGTAGAAATTGTTAAAGATGATTTAAAAGAATTAAAATCTTTATGGAAAGAAAAAAAGTACGATGAGATTTTGGTAAAACTTGCTGAGCTTCAAAAATTTACTCCAGGATATCCGCTTTTAGAAAAGGAAATTAAAAAAGCACAAAAGTTGCAGTTTAAAGGTAAACAACACATGCAAAAAGATACACTTGCGCAGTATATGAAAACAGCTGACGATCATATTAAAAAAGGTTCATATCCTGCTGCAATTACTACACTAAAAAGAATTATTTTAAAACTGCCTGATTATGAGCCAGCTATACTTTTATTATCTGAAGCTCGAAAAAGTTATATACAACAGCAAATTAAAGATAATGATGTTCTACTTAAAGGCAAAGAGTTTGATAAAATTGCGGATTTCATTAAACATTTAAAAACAATAGATCCAGAATCAAAAGAAATCAAAGAATTAATAAAAAAGCTTTCAAAACGTGAAGAAATGGCGCAAAAATTTACAAAAATGGATTATACATACAAGACATTTGAAGAAATTCAGACTTTGTATCAAAAAAGAAAATACGAGCAGGCAATTAAAGCATTAAAAGAATACGTCCAAATTGATAAAGATAATATCA
>JAUVDZ010000065.1 GCA_030595015.1 Candidatus Peregrinibacteria bacterium
AAATATATAAATAATTAATATTATTTATTTTTTCTTCTAGCAACTCTCTATAAGCATAAATTTTTCTATCAAATGGACCATAATGCCATCTTATATAAGAAAAATTTGATATTTGAATACCTAAATCTTCAACCATCTTTAAATCAACAAAATAAGGAAGTTTCATAAACTGCATAATATCCCAATTCCAATTAAGCTTATCTCCTAAATATGCAAAAAGCTCAAAAGTCTGTCGATCAATTTTCTCTGAGAAAAGATAATCTCGATCAATTTCTAATGCATATGATAATTTATCATATAATTCTTCACCTATTCCATTTTTAGGTGCATAAGTGCCATTTTCAAGCTCACTAATTATCCTTTGTGTTGTCCCAGCATTTGAGGCTAATTCTGATTGAGTCAAATCTAAATCCTTTCTTCTGCCATAAATTTTTTCACCTAAAGCAATCATTCTTTTATAATGATTTGCTCTTATTTTGAATTCATCAGACTTGATAAATTTTTCTAATTTTTTAGAGGTTGCCGAGTTCATTGATTGGTTCGTAATTATTTTTAGTTGTCGGATATAATTTTTTTAATTCTAATGCCAACTGGATAGAACTGTCAATTTTTCTCTGCAGGCGCTTGCCCGCCCCTCCTTGGTATTGTGATGGTGACTTTCTGCCATCAGGCTTGGTAATAGCATTTAGAAGAATCAAACTTCTGCTTTCCTTATGAACAAAATAATATATTCGTAACAAAATTTTTTTATCATAGTTTGTGCGAATCTCACATAGCTCTTCATCTCCAATATCTCTTAAAGGTTGAGCGAGTGGAGGATTCGGAGTCCCACCATTCTGAGCTATATGATCTATTACTGCTAATACTCTTGTTAAGTCTTCTTCTTTAGTTTTATCTCTGTATAATTTTTCCAAAATTTCCCCAGTTGATTCTTCACTAGCTAATGCCGAAAGAAATAGTATCTGCATTGATATCGCTAGTTATAGATATTCCAAGTATATACCCTGTTGGGAATATCGTCAAGCGTAAATGATTAATTTTATTCAATTTTTTGCTTTAATGTTAAAATTTTACTAACTCCAACCCACCCCATAAAAAAACCCACCAAACCTTAAAAGACAGCGCCTCCTAATCTAAGATTTCGATGAAGAGATTGCAGCAAAAGTCACAAAAGAGTACTTTGAGATAGATGAAATTTAATTCCAAAAAAACATTAATTGTTGAAATTCTAATAATTGTAATAATTGGAGCTTTCTTGTGGGTAATTAATAAACCTCCTGAGATTCAACCAAAAATCCAACCCGAAATATTAATTGAACCCGAAATCCAACCTGAACCAACTACTCCAGAAATTCCAAATTCTTATATAATTGAATACCCGTCAAAATATAATTATTGGCAGACAATAAACGATTGTGGTCCATTTAATGTAGCTGCTGTAGTGAGAGCCTTATCAAAACAAGAAGTTAGTTCAACTGAATTTGCAAAGAATATTGAAGGAAGATTACCAAACAAATATACGCTTCCCTGGGGCATGGAAAAACAACTTAAAGAAAATGGCATAACAATTGAAATCCCAAAGATTAAACCTCTTTCAGATGAAGAGAAAATCAAATATCTTCAAGAACAATTATCGGAGGGCAAACCAATTATCCTTTTAGGAGAACAAGGCATATTTGAACACTACATAACTATTTTTGGCTTTAATAAAACCAAAGATGAATTCTACATCTACGACAGCATGCTTGATGGTGCACAAAAAGGACTCACTATAGATAAAAATGGTGAATTCCCTGGAAATAGGAATTTATCTTCAGAAAAATTACTGACTTTTTGGCGTGAAGGTGATATCGGCGGATTATACAAATGGTATGCAATTGTTGCTCAATAAAAGTTATGTTAAAATTAAAAAAGTTATTTATTCTTTATTAATAAACACTGATATGAAAAAACTTTTAGCTGCATTGATTGTAATTTCAACAATATTTTTAAATATTTCGATTGCAAGTGCATACACATCTCCCCCGTTTAGCGATCATATAGGGCACACTTGGGAAAACGGTATCGATTTTGTATATAACAGAGGAATTGTACAAGGTTATCCAGATGGCACATATCTGCCAGATAAAACTTTAAATAGAGCAGAATTATTAAAAGTAATTGTTGCAGCAAATAACAATGAATCTGCTTACAATGCATATGAAGGAGCAACTTGTTTTAATGATATTGATGGCTCACAATGGTACACAAAATACGTTTGTTTTGGAAAAGCACAAGGCATTGTGGAAGGTTATGAAGATGGGACTTTTAGACCGGAACAAGAAGTAAATTTTGTTGAAGCCCTTAAAATTATGTTAGTTGGAATGAATATTAATCTAACTAGTTCAAATGAGAGCCCTTGGTATATGCAGTACTACGAAACAGCAGATGCAAAATATTTGGTTCCAGGCGAATTAGCAAACTATTACATAAGCGACTTCTCACGCGCGCAAGCTGCAGAAGTTATTAAAAGAATGATTTCTTTAAATGCAGATATCATTCAACCACCTATTTATGAAAGTGAAGGAGGTTATGAACCAGGGACAGTATATTTAGGTTATATCCAATCTGGAGATACTGTTGATTTATACCTTGTTGCAGATACAAACATTAGTAGCTACTCAATTAATGATGTGACATTTGTATTTGATAGTGAACCTATTCAATTTAAACCAGATAACCAGGTAAGTTATTTTCAATCTGGAAACGAAATCAGCGTTTCACATAATTACAATATTGAAGCAGGCGAAATTTGGCATGCAGGTACGGCAATCTTCAGTAATTCAAATTCTGTAAGCATCTCAACTCAGTAATAATTTATGTTCGAAAAAGCAGCTAAATTTAGCACAAAAAGGATTATTACAATTCTAATTTCCTTCGTGGTTACTTTTATTGTAATAAACATTGTAGTGCACTATGCACTGCCTTCATATAAATCAACTCTACGAGCATCAGAAATGCTTTTAGAATCAAATTTATGCAACTTCAGCGACAAAGACTTTGCAGACATTGAATACATGATAAAAAACGATAAAAAGCCTAAAGCTTTTATTTTAGGAGACTCAATAACTTATGGAATTGGACAGGAAAACGAAGAAGACACTTACGCAGCTTTATTAAGAGATTCATATTCAGTTTACAATTTATCTTCATGCGGTTCTAAGCCTCTTGATTATTATTTATGGGTTAAATATTTAATTGAACTAGATAATGAAAACTCGGTATTCATTATCCAATATAACTACAAATGGTTTAATGCTGATTCAAATCGCCTTAAAGATCGAATAAGTCAAAAACGAATTCTGTTTCAATTTAATAAATACCTAACTACTGAAATTAGAGAAAAGCTGGATTATCATCCTTCGTATATAGATAATTTTGCATCATTTCTAGAAAAAGAAATCCCAGTTGTATCAAATCGAACAAAGCTATTTGCAACTATTTTTAAAGAAAAATCAAAAGAAGAAGTAGTTGAACACTTATTTTTTGGCAAACCAGAAAAACAAAACATGGAATACAAAAGATACAACTGCAAAATAGAATTTGGCACAAAAGAATGGGATGAAAAAGAAAACTTCAATTATTGGATATATCTTCAAACAATTCAAGCAATTGAGGCAGCAAAACATGAAGGCTTAATATTCTTGCCTGCATACAACCAAAAACTCATCAGTAAATGTTCAGATAGCCAGGCTTATTTGGATAATGTAAATAAATTTTATGATGCCGCTACCAATCTTCAACCCCCTTTAAAGTTTGATCTGGATGACAAATACTTCCTTGATGAAATGCATTTAACAGATGAAGGTCATAAAGCATTTTATGAGGCACTTAACTCAGAACAATTGTGAAAAAACTCCTACTCGACATCTTTTACGGAATCCTACTTGCACTCGTTTTAAGTGCAACACTAATGTGCCTTGGCACATCTGACATGTTCATTTATAACAACTTTTAAAACTAATGTTTTTTAATTCTTTACAATATATTCTCTTCTTTGGATGCACTTGCTTGCTTTATTGGCTTGTTGTCCCTGATAAATTTAAAAAACACTTTTTAATTACAACCGGATTTGTTTTTTATTTTATTGCCGGACAATTTATTAGAGTATTCATTTTTGGTCTTGATCTAGTTGTTTTTGCAGTTGGCCGTTTGATGTTTAAATACGATAAGGAGCCAAAAAAACGAAAACTTATTTTTATTTTTGGACTGGTTGCCACAATTGGCTCATTAGTCTTTTTTAAATATACAAATTGGCTCACAGAAATGTTTAGCGGCATAATCGGCTATGACATGCCATATTTAAATATAATGATGCCTCTTGGAATCTCATTTTTTACTTTTGAATTCATTCATTATTTAACTGATATCTACTTTGGTAAAATTAAAAAACATTCATTTAAAGATTTTCTTCTATTCTCATTTTTCTATCCAACTTTAATATCCGGACCAATTAAGAGATTCCAAATTTTTATTGGAAGCTTCAATAAATTCTCAATTCAAGTATTCTTTCAGGGAGTTTTGATTGTACTCTTTGGATATTTTTATAAATTCACAATAGCTGATTCATTAGCACCTCTTACTGAAGTCCTCGCAAATCCACAATCAGCAAGTCAATATTCTGCAGTTCTTTCACTTTACGCTTACAATTTCAGACTCTTTTTTGACTTTGCAGGATACTCTCTTATAGCAATTGGATGCGCAAAACTGCTTGGATATGCTGTCCCTGAGAACTTTAATAAACCATTTATTGCAAGTAATCCTTCTGCTTTTTGGAAAAGATGGCACATGTCACTTTCCAGCTGGATTCGCGATTACATCTACATCTTTTTAGGTGGCAGCAGGCGTGGACAAATCCGAACAATACTAAATGTGATACTAATAATGGCAATCTTTGGACTTTGGCATGGAGCTGGAGTGAACTTTTTGATTTGGGGGATATATCATGGAATTCTCATTGCGATTTATCACATTACATTTAAGCGAATAAAAACTAAAAATCTTGCTCTGAAAATAATAGGTATTACAATAACTTTTAATCTTGTCGTGTTTAGTTGGGTATTTTTTGCAACAAACTCCCTTCAGGATTCGTTCTTATTAATAGAAAAAATATTTCTAACTTAAAATATGAAAACAAATTTATTGCGCATAATTTCATCTTTAATAATATGCTTATTGGGATTTCCTGGTATTGCAAATGCACAATCAATCCCCTTTGAAGATCACATTGGTCATGATTTTCAAGAAGCAATTGAATACTTATATACAAACGATATCATTGAAGGCTATCCAAACAACACTTTTAAACCTGATGGAGATATAAATCGTGCTGAGTTGGTAAAGATTTTAGTTGCATCAAATTTTGAACCAGCTGAATATTCTGCTTTTGCTGAAGAATCGTGTTTTCCTGATGTAAATGCTGATGAATGGTACGCAGAGTATATTTGTTTTGCTAAAAGTCGTGAAATTATTCAAGGTTATCCAGATGGTAATTTTATGCCAGAAAATAATGTAAATTTAATTGAATCCTTAAAAATTATTTACGAAGGAATAGGCTTGGCAATTGATAATCCAGATGCTGTTTTTAAGTTTAAATATTATTCTCCTGCAATGACAGCAGGATACTTACCTGAAGTATTAAAAGGAGAATTTGAAAAAGAAGTCACACGTGCTGAAGTAAGCGAAATAATTTACAGAATTCTACAAAACCAAGATAAAGAATTACTAACTTACGAAAATTTAAATCTTACTGTTTATAAACAAAAATACTATGCTTCTTGTAGCATGGCAGCACTAGCAAGCGCACTTTCAATAAAAATAAATGTTAGCGAAGATCAAATAATTGATAAAATGATTCAACTAAACCAATATCCTGCCAATGAAATTATTGTTGAAGATGGTACAAACATTTGGGATGATCCAAATCTTGTATTTGTAGGAGATTACAATGGTCTTGTTTCTATAAATATGTCAAAAATTAAAGGATTCGGGTTTCTAAATGGTCCTTTAGAAAAGCTAACCCGTGAATGGGCTCGTAATTCAGAAAAATTTGAAAATGTTAGTCTAAGTTATATTGCTCAACAAATAGAAGAAAAAAATCCAGTAATTGTATTCGCAAATGTAAATGCTAAAGACGGCGCAGTAATTATCGAAGAACCGTCTCCTTACACAATACAGTGGCAAATTTCTGGTACTCAGGAAAACATTAGAATGCCAATGTATAAACATAATTTAGTAATCGAAGGATTTAAAGGCACAGTTGAATCTCCTATATCATTTTCAATTATTGATCCTTTTTACGGAGAAAAATCAGAAATGTCATCAACGAATCTAAGCAATATACTCGAAGGTTATAATTTTAGTGGCATTGTAGTT
The DNA here is from genome assembly GCA_030595015.1 of Candidatus Peregrinibacteria bacterium. Lineage (GTDB taxonomy): Bacteria > Patescibacteriota > Gracilibacteria > UBA1369 > PNNO01 > JAUVDZ01. The sequence continues at coordinate 6,415 of JAUVDZ010000065.1, forward strand.
AAATTTTAGAATATTTAAAGTGGACTTTTAATATTAATTAATGCGGAATTTGTCACATGAGTGTAAATTTGTGTTGTTCTTATGCTTTTATGACCCAGAAGTTCCTGAACATAACGAAGATTAACACCATTTTCAATTAAATGCGTGGCAAAACTATGC
>JAUVDZ010000109.1 GCA_030595015.1 Candidatus Peregrinibacteria bacterium
GTGTCCTGCATTAATTGCCAGGTCTAAATCAGCCTGGCAAGTCCAGGTAGGTAAGCCGGTTCCTGGGCCTGGTCGTTGTCCAATAATTATTACTAAAGGAGTCTCAGTGATTCCAGCGCACGAAACTGTTTCTGTCATTAAATCAAATCCGCCACCTGAAGTTGCAGTCATTGCACGACATCCAACATGTAATGAACCCATTACTAATTGAGCCGCAGTAATTTCATCTTCTGCTTGTTTAACAATTATTCCGGTTTCATGAGAAGTTCCTGCAAGATAAGTTAAAATCCCGCTTGAAGGACTCATTGGATATGCATAATAAGCACGAAGACCTGCTTGAAGCGCTCCAAGTGCAATTGCTTTAGTTCCATCTATTAATATTTTTTTAGGTTTCTTTGAATTTTGCTTTAATTTCATTTGCGGAATATCCTTTAAATGTTTTTTAGGATTATATCCGTATCGAATACATTTAAGATCAATTTTTAATAATTTAGGTTTAGATTTAAATTTTCTTTTTACATCATCTTCAATTTCTTTTAGATCAAATCCAAGCATTTTCCATAGAAGTCCCATTAAGACCATATTTACCATTAAACTGCTTCCTCCAAAGCTATAAGCGATTTCCCGGGCAGGTAAATAATAAATTTTCACACCTCTTGCTTTACATCGTTTTGCTAATTCCGGAACCATTTGATGTTTTTCATATCCATGAATCAAAATCCCGCCAGGTTTTATATCATCAATATATTCAACGAGACCATGACGATCCAAAGCCACACATATATCAACTTTTTCACTCAGACTGCGAATTTCCTTTGTACTAAAATCAATTTGAACGTTTGAGTACCCACCTTTAATCAACGAAGGGAACTCGCGATCAGTAATAACATAATATCCTAAATCTTTAAGAGCATTAGAAATTATCTGACCTACACTTAGCAGTCCCATTCCACTTTCTCCTGCAATTTTTACAACTGTTCGATCCATTTATTTAATTAGTTTAGATAATTTAGTAGCCCAAATCTTCACACTTGTATTTAAGTGAGGAACTGGAGATTTAACAATTCTTAAAGCAGTAGTTAGTAGTTCGCCATCTTTTTCTTTAATTGAATTTTCTAAAAGTTTTGCAGATTCCACAACATACTCAATATTATATTTTGGATCTCCTAAACCGATCACTGCGCACTTCTTTCCTTTTAATGATTTCAAATAATACATAAATTTGAGCATATGTTCTTGTAAAAGACCCTGCCCATATGTTGAAGAAGCAAAAATAATATATTTATATTTTGATAGATCTGATTCTTTTGTTTGTTCTGCTCGTTGAACTTTTACTTTATGTTTTGTTGATAAAACTTCAGCAACTTTATCAGTTACCAGCTCTGTATTTCCACCTGTGCTTCCAAAAATAATTAGAACTGAAGTCATATATTTGGTTAGTCTTTATTTATAATATAGGGTCGGTATAATAAGGTCAAGTTTATGAAAATTGGACTTGTAAAAAAGTAGATCATAATCTAAAATCTTAATTAAGAACGATTCTTAATATCTCAAATTATTATTTAACAAAAACAATCATGGGATACAGTGATTCTGACGAAAATTGTTGTGGTGGTGAGGACTGTTGCCAAAAATTACAAATTGGACACCCAGCACCAAACTTCAAAATGGAAGGGTATTTTAAAGGAGAAAAAAAGCATTACCACTTAGAAGACTTTAAAGGGAAGTGGACTGTTTTATTTTTCTATCCTCTGGATTTTACATTTGTATGTCCAACTGAGTTAATTGAGCTCAGCAAAAAACATAAAGATTTTGAAGAAGTAAATGCACAAGTTTTAGGAGTAAGTGTTGATTCAGTTTACTCGCATGAAGCTTGGGCGAAAGATATCGGTGATTTAAATTACCCACTTTTGAGCGACATGACTAAACAAGTTAGTTACGACTACAATGTTTTGATCGAAGAAGAAGGGATTAGTTTAAGAGGAGCATTCATTATTGATCCTGAAGGAGTTTTAAAAGCTTATATGGTTAATGATATTACAATCGGTCGAAATATCGATGAATTAGTAAGATTAATTAAAGCATTTCAAACAGGCGACTTATGCCCGGTTGGATGGAACGCAGGTGATAAGACTTTGGGAAAGGCGTAGGAAAGTTTATATGTTGAAAAAGGGGCGCTACTGAGGTGGCGTCTTTTTTTAATCGTGATTTTCAAAAGTTTTGAATTTTTGAAAATTTGAATTTGGGTGAAAGTTTGAAGCGCACTTCTTTTACACATATATTGCTGCGTGAAGCAGTTGTAATGCAGAGGTGTGAAATGCGCCTCAACGTATAGCTCTTTAATCTCTCATATAACCTCATCAATCACGCGAAACGCGACTGGGATTATATGGGATCAGAGAGCGGTAGTATCAGGGTCGGCTATGGGTCCTGTTACAAGTTGGCACTCTAAGTAACTTAGAGAAGTGCCAGTTCCTTACCGTTCTTTGGATGGATTATTTATAGTGACGAAACCACCATCGTCTTTTTTTGTATTTTTGTTTTTTGGTTTGCCCGCTTTTAACAGCGGAACAAGTTTGTTTTTGTTTCTTTTGTTTTTGATTTTTGAATCAAAGAACCTACCATTCAAAAAGTCCCAAAAGGGGCTCAATGAAGGAGAGTACTTTAGGTGGCAGTAGCCGACTGCCATCGAAAAGTAAGGAGGGGGTGATCATTAAGCAATTTGTTTTAATGGCTTAATAATCCGGTCTCTCCCGGCTTATTGCTTGAGCATGCGTATGAGTGCGAAGCACGAATCGGATGATCTAGTACGCATAGCGCTCGTATTTGTTTCTGTTTTTTAATGAACATTTTATTTTTAAGCGATTAGAATATTATACCATTAATAAGGGGAAAACTCAACCCTCAAAGTTATGAAAATTCACGAGATATGGCTATTTCTGAAATATTTATTATAATGGTTAAGCTTATTTATAATCCTTTATAATAATGAGTAATGATCAGGATCTCACAGGAAAACTAATTATAATCGCTGGACCTTCAGGAGTTGGCAAGGGGACAGTTATATCTCACTTGAAAGAACTTCATCCTGAATGGGAATTCCCGATTTCAGCTACAACAAGGGAACCACGGCCAGGAGAAGAAGATGGAGTTGTTTATCATTTTATTGATAAATCTGAATTTGAAAGAATGATTGAAGAGGAAGAATTATTAGAGTATGCAGTTGTACATCAGGAAGAATATTATGGAACTATAAAAGCTCCAATCGTTGAAGCGCTTAAACAAGGCAAAACCGTGATACGTGAAGTTGATATGCAGGGATTGGAATCGATTCAGGAAGTTATTCCAAAAAACAATTTAGTATCCATTTTTTTAACAGTTCCTAATAAACAGGATTTAATCGATAGAATTCAAAATAGAGGGAGTTTACCAGATGAAGAAATTAAAAGACGTATGGAGAGCGCTGAGAAGGAATTTGAAAAAGGTGGAGAAATAAGCGATCATCAGGTGCCGAGTTTAACAAATCAAATCTCAAAGTGTGTTAGCGATGTAGAAAAAGTGATATTGGATGAAACGAAGTTTAATAGTTAATATTGGGGTGTAGCCAAGTGGTAAGGCAACTGGTTCTGGTCCAGTCACCGGGGGTTCGAATCCCTCCACCCCAGCCAAT
>JAUVDZ010000047.1 GCA_030595015.1 Candidatus Peregrinibacteria bacterium
CACATGAGGAAAGATTCAACGCATTTAAAAGTCTTCAGGATAAAGAGCTTTCTTTTGATGATATTAGAGAGGAAATATTAGGATTGCAAGAAGACCAAGAATTGACAGCTGATAAAATTCTTAAGGAAGCACAAGCACAATTAGAAGAAGTTGAATTTCAAAATATTAGATTCGGAACATATGCTGATACAAGCAAGAAAATTCCAATTTTAAGTGCAGATGTAAATGGAATTATATTTAGAGCAACATATGATTGGGAAAGAATGCTTTTAAGTAACATCATAATTGATGATGAGATTATTACTACTGATGGTTTAAAATTAATTAATGCTAAGAATTTGATTATCCAGTGGCAAGCACGAAAAATACAAGCAACTCAAATTGAAACAGATGATGACATTGAAGATGAATTGGAAGATATTAAAAAGGTAGCTAGAGTTTTTGTTGTGGAGAAGCTAAAAAGTTCAGATTTAGTAATTAAAGAAGAGAATGTCAGAATTAAAGATTTGAATGGGGGATTGTATGAAATAAAGGATGTTTATTTTAACGAATTAAAACAAGCAAAATTTGATTTTGAATATTCTACAAAAGATGAAGATGCCAGCAATATAGTTGTTCATGCCCTAAATGGAGATAAGATGTACGAAGGTCCTTTAGCGCTTGTCTTCTTAGATGACATAGTTTTTAAAATTTACGAACAGGAAAGCTAACCTACTTTGGTTAGAACTTAAAATTTCCCCTGACAAAACTTTGGATTTATGATAGATTTTTCGAGGACCAGAGACGAGAGTCTCTTGTGAGCGAAAATGCGAGGTCTAGCTGCGAAGAAGAAGCTTTAGCGACTGATTGAGCAGGTAGAGCCTGTACGACGTAGTGCTTATCGCGAGCATATCGTGAGCCAAATGGCGAACTCATTATATTGTTAACTTTAATATATGTCTGACAAAGAAAAAGACAAGAAAAAGAAAGCAGATTCTTATGGAGCTGATCAGATTCAGGTTCTTGAAGGATTAGAAGCAGTTAGAAAAAGACCTGGGATGTACATTGGTACTACTGATGTTGCAGGTTTGCATCATTTAATTTGGGAAATAGTTGATAATGCTATTGATGAAGCAATGGCAGGACATTGTGAAAATATTATAGTTTCTTTAAATAAAGATGGAAGTTGTTCAGTCCATGATGATGGACGTGGAATTCCTGTAGATAAACAAAAGCAAACAGGATTATCAGCATTAGAAACAGTATTAACAGTATTACATGCCGGTGGTAAGTTTGGAGAAGAAGGTGGATATAAAGTTTCAGGAGGACTGCATGGTGTAGGTGTTTCTGTAGTAAATGCATTGTCTGATTTATTAGTTGCGGAAGTTCATAGAAATGGAAAAATTTATACTCAAAAATATTCACAAGGGGAACCCTTATCTGGTTTAGAAGAAACTGGTAAAAGTGATGTTACAGGTACTAAAATTACTTTTACTCCTGATAAAGGAATGTTTGAAACCGTTGAATTTGATTATGAGACAGTTAAAAGTAGATTAAGACAACAGGCATATCTTACAAAAGGTGTAAAAATTAAAATTATTGATGAAAGATTTGATAAAAAATACAAATTTTACTTTGAAGGTGGAATCAAATCTTATGTTCAGCATATTAATAAGAATAAAGAATCTATTGGAAGTGTTATTTATATAGATAAAGAAGTCCCTGAAGGAAATGTTGAGATTTCGCTTCAGTATACTGAAAGTTATCAGGAGCATATGTTCACTTTTGCAAATAATATCCATACAACTGAAGGTGGAATGCATTTGACTGGATTTAGAACTGCTCTTACAAGAACAATTAATAGTTATGCTCGAAAAAAAGGAATCCTTAAGGAAAAAGACAATAATTTAACTGCTGAAGATGTTAGAGAAGGATTAACTGCAGTAATTTCAGTTAAGCTAACTGATCCGCAGTTTGAAGGACAGACAAAATCTAAATTAGGTAATGCAGAAATGAGAACTGCTGTTGAAAATGTATTTGGTGAGTTATTTTATGAATTTTTAGAAGAAAATCCAGGAGATGGACAAACTATTATTGCAAAATGTAGTCTTGCTGCCCGAGCACGTATTGCTGCTAAAGCCGCAAGAGAAACAGTTATTAGAAAAGGCGCACTTGAAGGCATGACATTGCCAGGTAAACTTGCTGATTGTTCTTCAAAAGATCCTTCAAAATGTGAATTGTACATAGTCGAGGGAGATTCTGCGGGAGGTTCTGCTAAGCAGGGTCGTGATAGAATGTTCCAGGCAATTTTGCCGCTTAGAGGTAAAATTTTAAATGTTGAACAGGCAAGAATGGATAGAATCTTAGCTAATAATGAAATTAAATCAACAATTATTGCGCTTGGTGTAGGATTTGGTGAAACATTTGATATAGAAAGATTGAGATATCACAGAATTGTAATTATGACGGATGCGGATGTTGATGGTGCTCATATCCGAACTCTTTTGTTAACACTGTTCTATCGTCACTTTAAACCATTGGTTGAACTAGGACATATTTATAGTGCTCAACCACCTTTGTATAAATTATCTCAAGGTAAAAAGTCGGTTTATTGTTATACGGAAGATGAAAAAGAAGCTGCACTTAAAGAATTTAAAGGAGAATCTAAAGTAGGAATACAGCGTTATAAAGGTTTGGGTGAGATGAATCCCGACCAACTTTGGAATACTACGATGGATCCTGAAAAAAGAACACTTTTGAAAGTTACTATTGATGATGCTGAAGCAGCAGATGCAATTTTTGATACTTTGATGGGAGCTGAAGTTCTTCCTCGTAAGAAATTTATTCAGACTCATGCTAAAAACGTTAAAAACCTTGATATTTAAAGGGTTTTCAGTTAACTTATCATTCAGAGACGAATAGTCTCTCGTGAGCGAAAAATTATCGCGAGCGTATCGTGAGCCCGTATGGGCGAACTCAATCAATTAATTAATACATTTGAAAGGAGGCCAAGAATATGACAGTTAAAGTAATAAAAAATGACAAAGAATCTGTAGATCGTGTAATTTCTCGATTTAACAAGAAAGTACAAGCTAGTAGGATTTTGTTGAAAAAAAGAACTGGTAGGTATTTTAAGAAAGATGATACTAGAAGAATAACTCGAACAAAAGCAGTTAAACGAGAAGAATATAGAGCTATCAGAGAAAAAAACAGGTTCGCTTAACTTTACATTTATTTAAAAGCCGCTATCATTTTAGAAGCGGCTTTTTTTTAATCTTCTTTCTATGCAAATCAAAGATTTACTACAAACAGGAGGTATCAGTCTGGAAAAAGAGGTTCTTTTAGCTAATCTCCTAGGTCGGTCACGCGAATTTCTTATTTCAAATTCTGATTATGAAGTATCGAATGAGCAAAGTGAACGCTTTTATAGTTTAATTCGAAGTCATGATAGGGGAGTTCCTGTTGCGTATTTAATAAAACATAAAGAATTTTATGGTTTACCGTTTTTTGTTGATTCGAGAGTGTTGATTCCTCGGCCTGAAACTGAGTTTTTGGTTGATAAGATTTTAGAATTGGTTGATGAAGATCCAGGTTTAAAGAGAGTAGTGGATATTGGAACAGGAAGTGGAAATATTGCCTGTTCTGTGGCAAAGCACGCTAAAGGTGTGGAGATTTTTGCTACAGACGTAAGTGATAAAGCTTTGGAGGTTGCAAAGATGAATGCAAAAAAGCTTAATGTTATTGTAAGTTTTATAAAATCGGATCTGTTAAATGAATTAAAGCAAATGCAATTTGATATTATTGTTGCAAATCTTCCTTATATTGGGACCTCTACAAATAGTTTTATTTCAAAAGAAACGCAGGAACATGAGCCTCATGTTGCTTTGTTTGGAGGAGAAGATGGCTTGGAATTATATGAAAAATTGTTTGATCAGGTTGAAAATTTCAAATATTTGATGGGAGAGGTTGGGTTTATGCATAGAGAAGCATTAGAAAAATTATTTAAAAACTATTTTCCAGATTCTAAATGTGAGATATTGAAGGATTTGGCTGGTTTAGACCGATATTTCATAATTAAAAAATAATATGATCGAAAAGTTAAAAACAATTAAAGAGGAGTATGAAGCATTGCAAAATAAAGCTGCGACCCCTGAAATTGTAAGTGATCAAATTGAATATACAAAGATCATGAAAAAGCTTAAGACGCTTGAAAATGCTTATAATTTATACAATGAGTTTGTTATAATTATGCGTGATTTGGATGATGCAGAGGAAATCCTAAAAACAGAAAAAGATGTAGAAATGATTGAAATGGCCAAAGAGCAGTTAGATTCAGCAAAAAAAGCTAAAATTGAAATGGAAGAAAGGGTTAAAATTGAACTTTTGCCAAAAGATCCAAACGATATGAAGGATTGCATAGTAGAAATTCGTGCCGGAGCAGGTGGGGACGAAGCCTCGCTTTTTGCTGCAGAGCTTTCAAGAGCATATATGAGATATGCAGATAATGTTGGATTTAAAACTGAGCTTATTAGTAAGTCAGAAACTCCTGATGGAGGAATGAAAGAAATTATTTTTAGAGTCATGGGTGGTGGAGCATATGGAAAAATGAAATATGAAAGCGGGGTGCATAGAGTACAAAGAATTCCTGTAACTGAAAGTCAGGGTAGGGTGCATACTTCAACAGTTTCGTGTGCGGTTTTACCTGAAGTTGATGATGTTGAAATTGAAATTAAAGATTCTGATTTAAAAATTGATATATTCAGATCAAGCGGACCAGGAGGTCAATCAGTGAATACAACTGATTCAGCGGTTAGAATGACGCATATTCCAAGTGGAATTGTAGTTTCGATGCAGGACGAAAAATCGCAATTAAAAAACAAAATTAAAGCGTTATCTGTTTTAAGAGCAAGATTATTTCAATTAGAAGAAGAGAGGAAGCAAAAAGAGCTTGGTGAACAGCGTTTAAGTCAAATTGGAACAGGTGACAGATCAGAAAAAATCCGAACTTATAATTTTCCACAAGATCGGGTTACTGATCACCGAATTAAACAAAGTTGGAGTAATTTACCAGGGATAATGGATGGAAATATTGGAGATATTCTTGATCAACTTACAATTGAAGATCAAGCTAAGAAATTGGCCGAGATAGGGAAATAACACTCTGTCGTTATTTAAATTCCAGCAGCAAAACTACCTGGTATTGATCCGGTATTTTTTGTGCTTACACTTCCGCCACCGGAATATACAGGCGTAGGAGCAGGAGTAGGAACTTCTACTTCAATATAGTGTCTTTCAATGATTGTTATTGGTGGAATCGGCAAATCAGATTCTTCAACAACTGTTTCTTCAGCAATATTCGGATTTATATCAAAATCACTAAACACTGTTGCTTTAAGATCTCCTAATATAATAATAAGTTTTGATTGAAGCCAAAATCCAGCTAAAACCAATGTTATAATTAATATTATTTTGTACATTTTACTGAGGTTGTTTTGTTTCTTTTTAGACATATGTATTTGTTTTAGTTTTGCTAAAAACACATCAGCCTTTATATATAATACGCTAGAATGACCAAGCTGTCAACCCCCATAAAGAAGGCTAGCCCTTGATGATTTAAGGACTAGCTTTCATTGTAATTTGATTAAAACGTTCTAGCTGGAAGAGGATTTGCATCCATTACGTAGGTGCTAGGCATAGCCGGAAGAGGGTTTGCATCCATTACGTAGCTAGATTTGAAAATAAATGCTTGCATCTCGCTCAATATAGAGAGGATTTGCGCTTGTAGTAATAACGTGATTACTACCAGGATCGCCACTACGATTAGTGCAATCCAGATTTTTGTTCCTTTTTTGTTTTTGTCGAACATTTTGTAGGAGTTAGAGAATAATAATGTCCACCAATTATTATACAATATTCGTCAACCAATGTCAACTTGCATAAAACTTCATTTTTCCTTACATTATTCTCTTGGAAGTATAAAAATTTATAGTAATGATTGATAGTGTCACTAATGGATTTGAAGTAAAGGAAACTCCTTATTTATCTTTCTATTCCAGTGCCAATAAAGCCAGGGAAAAAGGTGATTTGGAGAAGGCTAGCATAACTTACAATGCGGCTCATTCTGCGGTTGATGCATATTCGCCAGACAAGGAAGATCAATGGAGTAGATGTGCATCTCTTGATATGGTTGTAAGATGCGAAACCGATTTACAGGTTCCTGCTCATGAGGTGATTGAAACAATGTGTAGATATGCTTCTGAAATTGAAAAAATTTATAGTTCAATTCACAATGATAAGTCTTTTGAAGTTCCATTAAATCCTCGTTCAGCCAGAGAGATAACTGATTTTTTTAACTTTATTGAGGGGATTCCTGAAGTTGACCCTAATCTTCTTGATGAAGATACAATTAAAAAGCATTGGCTACTGTATTATTATATTTCAAGATGGGCATTTGTAATGAGGATTTATTTTGTTAGATGTACTTCTCAATTAGATTTAGCGGATCATTGTGGAAAATTGTCTGAATGTACTACAAAAAAAGCCCGACAATGGAGGAATCATACAGGTGAAATGGTTGAAAATGCTGATTTTGTGCTTAAAAAGGGGATTCCTGAATCTATAGAAGGATTAAGAAAAAGAATTACTGATACGCTTGGTGTGATTTGCGATTTGATAACTAATGAGGCGCAATCTTTAGAAGATATTTTTCTTAAAAAATTGGCAGGTGTACAGGATTGGGCTGATGCTCATTCTCAAATTCAGATTGCACTTAAATTCATGACTGAGGGTGACTATGAAAAAGCAGCAGAGGCATTACTTGCCATAGAAAAAGAGATTAAAAAGATGGAATATGCTGGTCAATTAGGTGAAGAATATGAATTTCAGCTCAAGGCAAAAAGATTTTATGCTCAGGCATGTATTAGTGAAGATAATTATTACGAGTCTGTATCTGACCTACGTTTACTTTTTCGTACATCTTTTGCTAGATTTCCAAAAATTGCCAGAGAAATAAAAATATTTGAAGCAAGAGCAGCTTTGAGATATTCAAAGCTGGACGATGCAATGAGTGCTTTTGCGATAGCAAAAATTCAATTTGCAAAAGTAGGTGAAAATCAAAATGGGATTTCAGATGGTTGGCTTGATTTAGTTGAAGCACAAATTGCCTTACTAAATCATAAAAATCCTGATATTACTGAAAAGAAAACAAAAAGTTTAAGTGAATCTTTTAAGAGTAAAATTGCTCTAGTTTGTAGTAAATTGGATGACTTGTGTCCTGAATTTATTTCAAATAAGATTCAGGTTGAATTATTAGATATTTTAGAAATTGAAAAAGGAAGCCCATTGAAGATTGAAGAGATTAAGAGCAAATTTAAGGCTTACATAATTGAAGACTCAGTTATTAGCCGACCTCCTGCGGAATATTTGCCTTTAGAAGCCCAACGTTTATTTGTCTTAGGAATGGTTGAAATAGAACAAATTAGAGATAACTATGATCATCAGAAATATTTAAATGGAGTGGCCTATTTGTTAAATGCTTACTCTATTCTTTTAGAACTAGATTCTAAGGATAAACATTTATTACAGCAAATTGAGGATTCATTTAAAGAGCTATCAAAAATTAATTTTACGAATAGTAGATTCTCAGAGGAACAGATTGTTGAAATTCTGGAAGGTTTAAATATGGAGGAAGTTGCTAAACGAAATCAGTTAGAGCAATGGACAAAAGCTTTGCTGAGAATAATGTCAGAGCAGAAACTTACATCACAGGAAGATTGCGAAGATGATTTTTCAGCTACCCTTGCAAGGATTATCCCGCGATTTGTACCCTCTACATCAAATGTACAATTAATTAAACAAAACGAATTACCTAAATGGAAGCTTAAATCCAATGATGAATACTCTGTTATTCAGGAAGGTACTGTTGAAAAGGATGGAAAAAAGATTTTTGCTACTGTTTTATCTCTTAATACACATGATGAATTTAATCCTGATGATCATACGATAGTAATTGAGAGCGCTCATGAATTAACAGAGTTTACCAAAGAAGCCCTGATAATGATTGCTGCTGCTTTAGAAAAGGCTTTGAAAATTCATTCTTTATATAAAAATTCTGAAAGTGGCGTAGTGGAAGATAGGCCGCGATTATATGATTTAAGTGGTCCATTAACAGATACCTTGCTTGATGAAGCAACTATTGAGCATAAAAAAAGAATTCAGGAGTTTATGAGAGTTTTTTGTGGAGAGTGGAATAGGGAGCAGAATGGTATGCCATTTGATATTGATTTGCTTATTAACTCAGCAAGGCATCATGATACAGGAAAGGCTGGGACTCCTTTAATTGTGCTTCTTAAAGAAGGGGCATTAAATAATCAGGAATTTGCCAGCATCCAACAACATCCAACAGTAGGTGCTGAACGCTTATTAGGATTATTAAGACTTGATGATGTTGTGAAATATGAATTTGCTCATCATGTACAGGAGGGAAATAGAA
>JAUVDZ010000056.1 GCA_030595015.1 Candidatus Peregrinibacteria bacterium
AATCGTTTCCTGTGTATTGTCAGGAGTGTGTTTGGGCAGATAATTGGGATGCAAGTGAATTCAACGCTGAAGTAAATTTTGAAAAACCTTTTTTTGATCAATTTTATGAGTTAATGCAAAAAGTCCCAAGGTTAGCAATTGTGAATAAACAGTCTGAGAATAGTGAATATTGTAATTATTCTTTTGCAAATAAAAATTGCTATTTAACTTTTGGAAATCATTATGAAGAAGATTGTATGTACGGTCATTACTCCACAAAAAACAGAGACTGCATGGATTATCTGTGGTTTTATGAAAGTGAGCTTTCTTATGGATGTATTTTTTCAGGAAAACTTTATAGATCAGTTTATTTAGATCATTCTGAGGGTTGTCAGGATTGTTATTTTTCTGTTGATTTAAAGAGCTGCAAGCATTGTTTGTTTTGTTCTAACTTAAGACATAAAGAGTATTATATTTTTAATAAAAAGTATTCAAAAGAGGATTATTTTAAACAACTTGAATCCTATAATTTTGGAAATTATAAAAACTTTTCAGAAGCAGTTGAGATTTTTAAAACAGAATTTAGAAAAAAATTCCCTGTAAGAGCTGTTTATCAAATTAATTGTGAAAATTGCGAGGGGAATAATTTAAATAACTGTAAAAATTTAGAAACCTGTTTTGATTGCACGGCGTGTGAAGATTGTGCATATGGCTATCAAATGGATGAAACTTATGATTCTATGGATATGAACTGTATGGGTTATGATAAAAGTGAATTATGCTATCAAACAATTGGATGTTCAGGCATAAATAACTGTGTTGCTTGTGATTCATGCTGGCACAACAATGATCTTAATTATTGCAATTTATGTTTTAACAACTGCCAGGATTGTTTTGGATGTATCTCTCTTAATAAAAAGAAGTATTGCATTTTTAACAAACAGTATTCAAAAGAAGAATATGAAAAATTAGTACCACAGATCATTGAACATATGAAGAAAACAGGAGAATGGGGCGAGTTTTATCCAATCAAATATTCACCTTTTGCATATAATGAAACAGTTGCCCAGGAATATTTTGCATTAGATAAAAAAGAAGCTTTAAATGCAGGGTTTCAATGGAAAGAAAAAGATCTTAAAGATTATCAAAAACAAATATATGATGTTCCTTTGGATATTAACGATGTAAAAAAAGATATTATTGATGAATTATTAGCTTGTAGTGATTGCGGCAAGAATTATAAAATTATAGATAAGGAATTGGAGTTTTATAAAAAACTTAATTTGCCTGTGCCTCGAAAATGCCCTGAATGTAGACATTTGGAGAGAATGACATTAAGAAGTCCAAGGAAGCTTTGGGATCGTAAATGTAAAAAATGTGAAAAGGAAATGAAAGCTTCATATGCATTGAGTTGCCCTGAAGAAGTTTATTGTGAACAGTGCTATTTAAGTGTTATACTTTGAAACTTGATAATTTTGCCCAAACTAATAAATGAATAAAAAAATACGTAATATTGTAGGTGTATTAGCATTTCTTTTACTAACAATTGGTGCAATAGGTTGTACTAACCAAAATTCAGGTCCGGCTAAAGTTGTTGAAGCAGCTGCAGATGCGCGATTTACAGTATATGCAGATTCTGCAAGTGTTATTGGGAAAGAACCAGTAGCTTTATTTTTTCACGCTGACTGGTGTGGGACTTGTACTGCTCTTGAAAAAGACATCAATAACAATATTGATGAATTACCAAAAGATGCAAAGATTCTTAAAGTTAATTTTGATACAGAAATTGAGTTAAAAAAAGAATATGGGGTCTTGTTGCAATCTATGTTTGTTGTTTTAGATAAAGATGGTAATGTGATAGAGAAACTTGCAGCTCCAACATTTGATAAATTAAAAGAAGCGATAGCTGTCTCGCTATAACGAATTGATATGGAATATTTAATACCTTCGTTTTTTGCAGGAATACTAACTGTTTTAGCGCCTTGCGTTATAACTTTGCTCCCAATTATTTTAGGTGGATCTTTAGGAGAGAAAGACCTGCTTAAACCTTTAATTGTTGCTGGATCTTTAAGTATTTCTGTAATTATTTTTACACTTTTATTAAAAGCAACGACTTTGCTTATTGCGATTCCTGCTGAATTTTGGCGTTCTTTTTCAGGAATTTTAATTATTCTATTCGGAGTGACTATGGTTGCTCCAATTTTATGGGAAAAATTAGCATTTAAGATGAAATTGTATAAAAGTAAGAGTCTTTTACATAAATCCAGTAATAAAAAAGGGCGATGGGGGTCAGCTTTATTGGGAATGTCATTAGGCCCTGTTTTTACAACCTGTTCTCCGACTTTTGCTATTATTCTGGCTATTATTTTACCTGCTAATTTCGGGGTTGGATTAATAAATTTAGTAGCTTATGCTTTTGGTTTGTTTTTGATTTTGATTTTTATTGGATATGGTGGAAGAAAAATTACCAATTATTTTAAGTTTGCAGTTGATCCTAATGGCTGGTTTAAAAGGGGATTAGGTGTTTTATTAATTGTTACCGGCTTTTTAATTATTACTGGATTTGATAAAACAATTGAATCAACTATTTTAAATTCAGGTTATAGTGGTCCTACTGAAGTTGAAGCTTCAATTTTAGGTTCATTTGATTTTACGGAATAAGAAAAAAGCCTACTTCCCACTTTCCATCTTTGTTTTGTTCTAAACAAACAATGCCACCCTGGTGAAATTTAATACAAGGAGCATTTTCGTCATTAACTATGAGTCTTGATGAGATTTTTTGCATAAATGGAAGATGTCCAACCAGCATTAAGCCGTCTTCCAGCTTATCAATCCATGGATTGATGTCGTCCATTGGTTTTAGTCCTTCTTTTTCTTCAATAGGAGAGTTGAAATGATTAGCAAAGATTTGTGCAGTCTGTTTTGCACGTTGTTTTACACTATGGAAGATTTTTGAAGGTTTGATTTGAGCCATCTTTGCGACTGTTTCAACATCAGCTAAACCTTGTATAGATAAACCTTCTTGAGGGTCAATTGTTTCAGGATTTTGATTTCCATGTTGTGCTAAGTAAATTTTCATTTTAGAGAGATTATTTGCTTGATTATAGCATTAAAAATGTTAATATTCACTTCCTGCAATGAACATTGAAAAAGGAGGCATAATGGGGAGCTTCAATGAAACTCAGATCTTCGCAGCAATTGAAAGTGCTACTACAAGCAGAAAAGTTCGAGTCACATTCAAACCGGGAACAAAAGGTGCTGAGGTTAGGAAGTTTAGAGCGTTTCGCGATGCTTTCATGACGAGTGATGAGGATGATGAGCGGTTAACAGTGAGTAGTTTTGGGCCGTTGACAATAGAAGTTACGGTTCCTAAGCCCACTGAGGATGCTCCGCTCAACCGCATTGCCATGGATCTCAACGATATGCTTGGGCCGTGGATGAAAAGTATCGAGCCAGTGATCTAGTAGATTACACCCCATTTGCAGGAAAACCCGTACGTGACATCGATCACGTACGGGGAATTTTTATATCTATATCAAATTTGCTTACTTCAAAACAGCTTCGCGCCTCTTTCCGCTTCGCTATGCTCCATACAGCTCCACTTCGTTACGCTGTGGTAGTCCCAAGGGGAATCGAACCCCTGTTTCCAGGATGAAAACCTGGTGTCCTAACCACTAGACGATGGGACCGCAATGTGTGAGCTTGCGCTCACGCTCAGCTCGCGATAATGCACTGCGTCGTACTTGACCATCCGATTCACTTCGTTCATACGCATGTTCAAGCATTTTCGCTCGCCCAGAGACTCGTTTCACTCGTCTCTAGCAAGAATGATTATATAGATTCAGGCTTAATTGTCAAAACAATTTATGGAATTAGCACAGGATTTCCTTCTGGTTCGTCCATAAAATCTACTTTGTCATTATTTTCTAAATTAATTAGTGCTTTTGCATCCATAACTTTTATTCTAAGCTCTTTATTTAGATCTTCCAGCTCTTCGTTTTGTAAAATTAATTGTGAGTGCACATAGCCCTTTTGCGCTGAGTTAGAGGTGTTTAGTAAAAATACGATACTTAATGCAACTGTGATTAAAACTAATCCAAACAAAAGAGTTACAATTGCTTTTCGTACTTCCTGAGACAGAGTAGTACGTTTTTTAATAAACTTCCCTTTGAATTTCTTACCCATTAAATCTTCAACCATCTTTAAGCTTCTTTAATTATTTCATATTGAACGTAAATCACACCTTGTCCTGTGTAAGCAATAGTCTCAAATGCAGATCGTGATAAATCAATTACTCTTCCTGTTATATATGGGCCTCTATCATTAATACGAACATCAACTGATTTTCCGTTATCTAAATTAGTAACTCTTACAACTGTATCAAATGGCAAAGTTCTTGAAGCTGCAGTTAATTTATCGTGAACATAGATTTCTCCATTGGCAGTTCCGCGTCCTACAAACATATCAGCATAATAAGAACCTTCTCCAAACATAAAACCTTCTTTACTTTTCAAATATCTGTAAACAAGTTCAGCAAATCGTGAACGAGTTAATTCACGTCCAGGATTTACATTATTGCTTTGAGTAAAATATGCGATTGAACGTTTTTTTGCTTCATCAAAATATTTTGCAAACCAATCATTAACGCTTACATCATAAAAAGGGGATTCGAGTACTTCTCCAAATTCTACTCCATCGCTTTCCATAACCATTTTAAAGCTTTCAGCTCGATTAACTACATTTGTAGGTTTAAAAGTCCCATCAGGATATCCTTCAATTACACCAAGTTCAGCGCTTTTTTTAAGATATGGAAGATACCACTGACTTTTAAAGATATCGCTAAATGCAATAAGTTCTAAATTATTTTTGTAATCTTCGCCACCCATTACGTTTCGAGTGATATAGTCTTCTGTAATAAGTTCATTTGCTTCTAAAATTATTTTTAATGCCTCAACACGACTTATTAAATTGCCAGGCTTAAAACTTCCGTCAGCATAACCTCCTATTATATCTTTTTCTTTTAGATATTTAAGTGCAACATATTCATCATGTCCTAAATCAACATCAGTAAAAACTGCAGTTTCAATAACAGCTGGCTCTGCAATCTCTTCCTGAGCATAAACATTAACAAAGGGCACAAAAAGTAATACAAAACCACTAAATATAGAAATAAATTTTATACCAGGTTTATTCATAAGCTTATTTTAATACTATTGTTACTTGTCTGTGGTCTCCATCACCAATACTTTCAGTAGAAATATCTTTAAAATCATCTGTGTTCAAAAATAAATGAACAACTCTTCTAAAATATCCAGACATTGGTGGTAAAACCTGAGTTTTATTAGTTTGTCTGGCAATATCAACTTTGCGTTTTGCTAAACTTAAAACGTTTTCTTCCTGTCTTTGCCTGTAATTATCAACATCAAGCAAAATATTGAACTCTTTTTTAGTCTGGCGCCATGCAATAACTTTTAGTAAATGCTGCATTGCATGAATTGTTTCTCCGTGAAATCCAATTAATACACTAGGGTCTTCAGTTTCAATGTTTATTCTGTATAAATCCACATCTTTTTGCTTTTCTTTTTCAATACCAACTTCATCATACGGAACTTCAAGATTTATCAGAATGCCTTCCAAGGCTTCCATTAACGTCTTTTCGATATCCATTTTGTAAATATATTAATGATACTAATTATACCTTATTGTTTACTTTTTCTCTATAACCTTTACTTGCGCTTCACCTTTATTCACTTTTTTACCAATTTTATTATTTACGTATAATTGTTGCAGAATCCCGAATGTAGTCGAAGTTCCCCAATATAGACCCACTCCAGATGGAACCGATGCAGTAAATAACGCGATCATCACAGGTAAAATATAAACCATCATCTCTGAAGCTTTTTGCATTTCTGCTCCAGGTTTAATACCTTTTTTCTCAAGTTTCTTACTGTTTTCCTGCTCTGGTTTCTTGTTTTTACTTAAAGCTAATTTCATTTGAATAAATTGAAGACCAGCAACAATCAATGGTAATACAAATACTTCACGCATTTGAAGATTTAGGAGTCCAAAGAAGTTACTGTCGATCAACGAAAGATCAAATCCTTGCAATGGTGCATATAATAAATGCACGTTATCAGGATTAAGTCCTGTTTGAATTACATAGAATAATCCAATCAAGATTGGTAGCTGAATAACTAAAGGCAGGCAACTTCCAAATGGATTAACTTTGTGCTCTTTATATAAAGCAAATGTTTCAGATGCAATTTTTTGCTGATTATTTTTATGTTTTTCCTGAAGTTTTTTAATTCTTGGTTGTAAATCCTGTAATTTCCTTTGAGATTCTAATCCTCTTTGAGAAGGGATAAAGAGAAGTAATCTTAATAGTATAGTTAGCAGAATAATTGCGATTCCTAAATTATATCCAGGTACATTGCTAACAATAAAGATTAGAGCGTTATATATAGGTTGATACAAGAAAGTTCCCCATACATATCCCCAGGCTGACTTTCCGCCAACTGTGAATTCGTTTGATTCAAAAGTCTCAGTTACTCCATCAACAACAGCATTTACACGGATTTTGTATCTTCCGATATTTCCAAAAAGTGCATGATTCCAAGAAGTATATTGAATGTCTAATTGTTCCCCTGGTTCTATTACAAAAGGATCTGTTGACTCACATGTGATTTTTGGTGCAACTTCTAATTGGTCCCAGTTTCCATTTTTATAAGTAAGTACATCCAAAGGTTCACGTGGACAATCATTTTCAATTTCTATTGGAGCACTTGTATTGTTCTGAATTTTTACCTGGACCAAATCGTCTATACCATATTCATTGTTTAGCACAGCAACACCGACATTGTCAGTTGCAATCATTGCATCAAGGCTTGAATTACCACTACAGCCCTTAAAAATAAGTAAAATTGCTATAAAAAAGATTCCGAACAGTAAAAATTGTCTTTTCATGAGTTTAATTTATCTAAATAAGTAAAAATATCTAAAATATTCTGGTGTATTGTATCATAATCTTTAGAAAGAATCTGCTTTAAAGGGATCAATGCTACATCATAGTATTGAACATTTTCTTTTTCTTCTTTTTCCTTTTGAATTAAGCGTATTGATTCATATATCTGGCGTCTTTTTCTAACTCTATCAACTGCTTTTTTAGCGAATTTTCGACTAAGAGTAAGAGCCCATTTGTGATAAGGAGTCTTATTTGGAAACGTTTTTACAATAAATAACCCGATTTTCTTGCTCTCAGGTCTTTTAATAAGTTTATTAACCTTCCACCTTTTTAGGCGATATTTACGAGCAATCATAGAATTAGTTTTTCAGCTTTTTGATTACAGTAAGCTGTTTTCTACCTTTCCTTCTTCGGGCATTAAGAACTTGTCGGCCGTTTTTTGTACTCATACGAGTTAAAAAGCCGTGTTTTCTTAGTCTTCTTTTCTTTTTAAGTTTTGCTAACATTTGAATTTTCTTAAATATAATGAGTTCGCCCTTTAAGGCTCACGTTACGTTCGCAATAGGGAGAGATTCGTGTACTCATCTCTAGCGGGGAGATGATACTTGAAAATAC
>JAUVDZ010000023.1 GCA_030595015.1 Candidatus Peregrinibacteria bacterium
ACGACAACGAATGGGGATACAGCGAAAGAACAGTTGATATGGCTGCACTTATTGGAGGAAAGATGTAGCATTGACTCCACAAGTTAGCACTGTATAATATCAAGTGCTAATTCGTATCCGCAACCAATGGACAGAAAACAAGAAATCTTAAAAGCAATTGTTAAACATTTTGTTGAAACTGCAGAGCCGGTTGGCAGCAAGACTGTTCTTGTTAGCTATCGTTTTAATGTTAGTCCTGCGACTATTCGTAATGACATGGCCAATCTTGAAAAAGACGGTCTGATTTATCAACCTTATACTTCTGCCGGGCGAATCCCTACGGACGAAGGTTATCGGCTTTATGTTGATGAAATCGCAGATTATAAAACCGAGAAGAAGAAAGCTCTTTTAAAACTAAATGTAATCCGGGAACAATATCAAAATGAAAAAGTAAAAGAGCAGGTTTATGATGCGGTAAATTTACTGGCCCGCGCAACCAACAATGTAACTTTTGCTACAACTCCTGACAATGATCGGACTTTTTACCTTGGCCTTTCAAATGCCTTAAAACAGCCGGAATTTGCAACTAACAATATTAATGCAAGCCAGGTGATTGAGGTTCTTGAACGTGATGATTATTTCCGCCGCCTTTTAGAAAAATTAGAAACAGACGACACTATTAAAACTTATATAGGAAAAGAAAATATCCTTGAACAAATTCAAAGTTGCTCGCTTATGGTCACAACTTATGAAAAAGATGGATTTAAAGGATACATCGGAATCCTCGGCCCGACTCGTATGAATTATCCTTTTAATAAAGCGATCCTTGAAGAGGTGAAGTCTTTATTTGAAAAAAATAACAATCTATAAAATATGAATGATGAAGTAAATCCAGAAGCAAAACCAAAAAATCTCTCAAAAATCGAAGAATTAGAAGCAAAAATTGCTGAACTAACAGATGCAGCCCAACGTGCAATGGCTGAGCTCCAAAATTCAAAAAGACGAATGGAAGAAGAGAAAAATACCTTTGCAAAATTCGCATGTGCAAACGTTTTCCTACAAATTCTACCTGTTTTTGATTCATTTGAACGTGCAAAACAAAGCAAACCTGAAGATCTCGCTAATAATGACTGGGCTCAGGGAATAGAATCAATTGTTAAACAATTTGAAGGAATTATGGAACAATTCAAAATCAAAAAAATGACTACAGTTGGCGAAAAATTTGACCCAAACCTTCATGAAGCTATTGCAAACGGCAAGGGTGAAAAAGATGTCATCACTGAAGAATTTGAAGGCGGATACATGATGGAGGATCAGGCAATCAAACCAGCCAAAGTTAAGGTTGGCGACGGGAGCTAAGTTTTTCACGTAAATCTATAATAGACTCCCATCCACAATCCAGTTTTTCATCCAGGATATTATTCAAATCACGCAAAACAACCCGCACTTCTTCACCAGTTGCATGCCTCCCCTTTTCAAGCACTTTTCTAACTTTTCTTTGCTCTTCCGGAGTACAAAGTTTTAATGCAAGTCCCTTTTGAGAAATTTTATTTTCTTTACAATGTGTCTTGGATAAAACCGCGACCACCGAACCTGCAACAATTAATGCTATTGCTGCAAAAATCGCAAAGCGCTCATTAGATACACGTTTATTAATTGCATCAACAATGGGATTTTCCAAATTTTTTCTCTCCAATCTCACCAAATTATAATTTTTAAGAGTTAAAAGCCAGAGGCTATTATAAGAATTTTTCAGATAAGCGCAACCTGCATTTTGTATGTGCGCACTTTATTCATGAAAATCGCAATTTATATTGCCTGAATTTTTGATCAATTGTTGAATCGGATTGATGTTCGAGCTCGTGATAGTCTTTGCACAATGGTTGCAAGTCGTCGTGGCTGCGAAATTTTGCCCATGGTTTTTTATGATGGATTTCGGTTGCAGGCTTGTTGCAGCCGCTGATTGCACATTTTCCATTGGTTTTGACTAAGGCTTCACGTTTTTTTTGGGCTGGGATAGGCCTGGACTTTGACTCACGAACCTTGCGAGACTTCACTTCTTTCTCTTTCGGCACCATTGCAAGAAGTTTTTTCATAACATCATTAAAGGTTTCGCCTTTTTCTTTTAGTTTCCGCAATTCCAATTCAACCTCTGGTTCAACCTGAAAACTTAGGGTTTTAAAATCCCTCCCGGGAGGGATTTCCATTTTTGGAGCTTTTTGTTCACGGGCATATAATTCTAAAGCCGGCTTGCTCATTGTTTGAACCTTTTTAGCTAATTCGTTTTGATTTTCTTTTGTAGCCATTGTTGCGATCACTCTAATTTTATTAACTCCAACTTCCGGCAATATTTCTTTTAAAGCAGGCTTGTCCTCAATATGTTTTTGAATCTGAAAAACACATTCAACAGTTCGTCTATTAATTCCTCCAACTTTTGCGGCATATTCGTAAATTGATTGAAATTTATGTTTTTTATGAAGTCCGCGTTTCGCAATTTCCGGAAGTAGGGCAACAAATTTTTTGGTCCATGCCCTGGCATTTTTTCCATATGATAATCCGAGATCCCATAGTTTTTTATCATCCATATATATTGATTAAGGACCTAAAATGATATCAAAAAACCTCAATCAAAACAAGACTAAGTGGCTTAAGTAAGCGACTATACAACATTTTGCAACAGCTGCGAACGAGTCTAAATCTAGCATCGCGCCCTCGTCCACAAAATAGCCCTCTCTGAAAAAAATATCGAAAAAATAAGACTTAAGCCATCGACCCAAATGCAAACCCATCTAACGCCAAACCAACCCTCAATCTCAATTCTTCCAATTTCAGTCAAGTTCAAATTCTCATGGTTTCGTGCTCTTTTTTCCGAAGTTTCGTTCAACATAAAAAAACCCTTGACCTCATCGAATTAGCACTCTATAATTTCGAGTGCTAATAAATTAATCATACAAATCATGTCAAAAATATTAGGAATCGACCTTGGAACTACTAACTGTTGTATGGCGATTATGGAAGGCGCAGAGCCAACAATTGTACCTAATGCTGAAGGTGGAAGAACTACGCCTTCAATGGTTGCAATCAAAGATGGAGAACGTCTTGTTGGTGTTGCTGCTAAACGTCAATCAGTTACAAACCCTGATGGTACTATTTTCTCATCTAAACGTTTTATCGGACATTTATTTGATGAATCTAAAAAGGACGTAGAAAGAATGCCATTTAAATGTGTAAAAGGTAAAAGTGGTGAAGTTGAAATCGTTTTGGAAGGAAAAAACAGAAGACCGGCTGAAATCTCAGCTATGATCCTACAAAAACTTAAAGCTGATGCAGAAAAATACACTGGCGAACCTATTACAAAAGCAGTAATTACTGTTCCGGCTTACTTTAACGATGCTCAACGTCAAGCTACAAAAGATGCAGGAAAAATTGCAGGACTTGAAGTTGAACGAATTATTAACGAGCCAACTGCTGCTGCATTAGCGTATGGGATGGATAAAAAAGGCGGAGAGAAAAAAATTGCAGTTTATGATTTAGGTGGAGGAACGTTTGATATTTCTATCCTTGAAATTGATGATGTAGATGGGGAAAAACAATTCGAAGTTTTATCGACAAATGGTAACACTCAATTAGGTGGAGATGATTTTGATCAAAAAATTATCGAATGGCTTGTCGAAGAATTCAAAAAAGAACAGGGAGTTGACCTCTCTAAAGATAAAGTCGCACTTCAACGTTTAAAAGACGGAGCTGAAAAAGCAAAAATCGAACTTTCATCTCAACATGAAACTGAAGTTAATATTCCATTTATCACTTCTGATGGAAGTGGCGCAAAACATTTAAACATCAAATTAAACCGTGCAAAATTAGAGGATTTAATTGCAGAATTAATCGAAGCAACTGCTGAACCATGCCGAAAAGCAATGGAAGACGCAAAAACTTACGCTTCAGACATTGATGAAGTAATTTTAGTTGGAGGTATGACAAGAATGCCTTCAGTTCAGGAAAAAGTTAAAGACATTTTCGGTAAAGAACCACATCAGGGGATCAATCCTGATGAAGTTGTTGCTCTCGGAGCTGCACTTCAGGGTGGAGTTTTACAGGGTGATGTAAAAGATATTCTCTTACTAGACGTAACTCCTCTTACTCTTTCAATTGAAACTTTAGGAAGCGTTGCAACTCCGATGATCGAACGAAACACAACTATTCCAACAACAAAATCTCAGGTTTATTCAACTGCTGCAGATAATCAAACCTCTGTTGAAATTCATGTAATGCAGGGTGAACGTCCAATGGCAGCTGACAATAAGTCACTTGGTCGTTTTGTTTTGGATGGAATTCCACCATCACCAAGAGGAGTGCCTCAGATTGAAGTTGCATTTGATATTGATGCGAATGGAATCGTAAATGTTAAGGCAACTGACAAAGCAACTAATAAAGAGCAAGATATAACAATCTCAGGCAGCTCAAATATCAGTGATGAAGAAATCGAAAAAATGAAAAAAGAAGCTGAACAACACGCAGAAGAAGATAAAAAGAAGCAAGGAGCAATCCAAACACGAAACAATGCTGAATCATTAATAATGCAATCTGAAAAAACAATTAAAGAAGCCGGAGACAAGATCACGGACGACGTGAAAAAGCCAATCGAAGAGAAAATCGCAGAACTTAAAAAGATTTTAGAAAACAAAGAAGCAGGTGAAGATGAAATCAAGCCAGCTTACGATGCTTTATCAGAAGAAATTCAAAAAGTAGGAGCACAAATGTACCAAAATGCAGCACCAGCAGAAGGCGAAGCTCCTAAAGACGGTGAAGCTCCAAAAGAAGAAGATCCAGATGTAAAAGTTAAAGAAAACGTAAATGAAGAAGAACTTGTAGAAGGCGAGGTTGTAGAAGAAGATAAGAAGGAATAAAAACCAGGCTCCAGGCGCTCTCTCTCAAGTCCTTGACTAAACTCTAAAAACTATGTATAGTTGTATCTTTTATGTAACTACGTATAAATATGCTTAGAGCAATACCAACACCAAACAAATTAGTACAACCATCTGATCCTTTGGTAAAATTTATTGCAGATGGAATAATTGAAAATGAGTCAGACCTTTCGCAAACAAAACTAATGAAACCTTTTGAAATACACTATTGTTTAGAAACTGAAATTTATTGGATTAAACTCTGTAGCCAATGCTTACAAGATGATGAACAAGGAGAAATTAGAAAATATTTTAAATCAATAGGATTAGATCTTGGTGACCTATCTCATAAAACTCACAAAGTAACTCATACTTATTGCTCTTGTTGTTTTGACAAGATGCTGAAAATCGCAGACGAATGCGATACAACTCAAAAAATGACAAATGCTGTACTAAAACCTAAATAATGTTACTATTATAAAGATGCTTAAACAAGAACCACACATAATGCAAAGAGATACTGATGAACTACCAATGGTAGTAGTAACTGGTGCAACAATCATTCCTGACACGGGAAATCCGGAAGAAGTGCAAACAGAACATTTAAAGCCTGAAGTTGCTAAATTTTTAAAAAATTTCAGTTTTTACTTAGTTATTTCAGATACAACCCAAATTCCTAAAACAGATTTACGGGATCCAATTGAAATTTATTACATTGAAGAAACCAATGACTTTTGGATTAGATGTTGTGCAAAATGTATTTCAAGGCAAAATAAACCAAAAGCAGCTGATCTTTTAGCACATCATGGAATAACCTTAGAAAACTTAACATTCTCAGATACAGAATGTTTAGGTTGTGTTTGCGAAATCCCGGAAGAAGAAAACGAAGCTGAAGAAATCCAAACAGAAACTGCCCAATTAGCTACAGATGTTCAAAAATAACATTTATGATAGAATGCACACATGCAACATTCTATTAAAGTCGGTCTTAGTTTTGGTCTCGCCTCAGGTGTAATAACTACACTTGGTTTAATGGTCGGCCTCAACGCCGGAACCTCGAGCAAGATGGTTGTTTTAGGCGGAATTCTGACAATCGCAATTGCTGATTCAATGAGTGACGCAATGGGAATTCACATGTCAGAAGAATCAGAAAATGTGCATACAGCAAAAGAAGTTTGGATCTCAACTTTCACTACTTTTATTGCCAAATTGATTATTGCCCTCACTTTCGTTATACCGCTTTTACTTTTCGAACTTCAAACTGCAGTTTTAGTAAGCATTGCCTGGGGATTCACTCTAATTATTGTTTCAACTTATTTTACAGCCAAAAAACAAAAATCAGGTGTTGTTGGGCCAATTCTAGAACATGTTGTTGTAGCTGCATTAGTTTTGGTTGCTACGAATTTTGTTGGGCAAGTGATTGCGCAGTCATTTGTATAGACTTATCCATTATTTTTTCAGATTTAATTACTCCTTCCCAAGCTAGAATGCTTGGTACGATTTCATGCTGTTTTGTTAAAATTTCATCTTTATGCTTTATTTCATTATGAAAACGAGTTGGATTTCCAAATCCATTACAGGCAGTCACCTTATCCCATCTATTATAAGAAAAAACTAAATGATACCTCCAACACTGCGGACCTCTTGTCTTATTAACCTGGACTCTAATCCCAAGTTCTTCATTCTTAAAAGCCAAAAATCCATAACCTAAATCATCTTTTACAGAGATTCTTTCATATCCCATAAATTCAAGTTCACTTATAATTGAATCTTTTAAATTCTCTTCCTGTTCAATTCTTCGATATAGTTTAGCTGATTCCTGTTCAGATAATTCCATATATTTTTAGATTAAGTTTGGAAGCTATAATAGTAAAATGGTAAGATAATTGCAATAAATAAACCCAAATATATGGCAAATGCCCAAGATGCTTTTAAATACGTGATTCTTTCAGTTTTAACAGCCTTATTTTTTATAATTATTTTTCCTTTCTTACCCGCAATTGTGTTCGCGATAGTTTTCTCGATTATATTCCATCCTATTTATGATTTCTTTATAAAAAAGTGGAAATTCCCAGACACTTTATCTGCAATCGCAGTAGTTTTGCTAACATTTATATTCATAGTAACTCCGTTAGTTTTATTAATAGGATTAGTTGCTCAGGAAATTTTCACATTTGTAACAACATTTGATTTTAATGGATTTTACTCATGGATTTCAGGATATTCAACAATTGAGGCCTTTGGATTCACAGTTGATTTAACCGAATATACAGAATCATTTATTGAATTATTAAAGACTGCAGGCGGAAAAGTTGGCGAACAAGCAGGTGGAATCATTGGAGTAATAACTGGAACTGCATTTTTATTCTTTGTTTTCTTATTCGTGTACTTTTTCTTCCTACGAGATGGACATTTATTGGTTAGAAAATGCCGATCGATTCTTCCATTTACCCGTGAACAAAATAAAAAAATCTTCTATGATGTTTACAGCACTTCAAAAACAGTATTTACAGGATATTTGATAGCAGCAGTTTTATCAGGATTATTAGCATATATCGCCTTTTCATTATTTGGAATTCCAGGCGCACCAATCTGGGGATTATCAGCCGCTTTATTATCACTAGTTCCAAAAATCGGAACAGTTATAATTTATGGTGTTGGAGCTATTATCGCAGGAGTATTAGGAGGAATCTGGGCAGGACTTGGATTCGTTGCATACTATATAGCTGTTGAAGTAGTAGGAATGCAGGCAATAATCCGTCCTAAATTTGTTGATGAAAAAATCTCAATGCACCCTGTCCTCGTGTTCTTCTCTTTAGTTGGAGGAATCCTGACATTCGGAACAATCGGACTTATTTATGGCCCACTAATTATGGTGCTTTTTGTAAGTATCTTTGATTTTGTGGTTGGGATGAGGCATGCAGTAAAATAAATTCTCAACATACGCAAGTTAGGTTTATTGACGTACCTTTCAATTTTTTGGTAAAAAGATTATCCGTGCTACTTGTGAAGTAGTACGTTATCCGCCCTTCGTTGAACTTCTCAACGAACTGCAAATGCGGAGAGCTGCGCGCTTTTGGTGCGTTGGTTCTGAGGCGGGCTGGTTGTACAGTTTCTTTGTAAACTGGCCAGCACATATCTCAAAATGTTTGCTTGTGTACCCACTCTTGGCTACACACACCGCTGCCGGCCCGTTGGGCTGTTGCACACCCGAATCGAAGGAGGGCCGCAATATGTGCAAACATTCATCTTGTCATCTGACCAAATAGGTTTGGATGGCAGGACCAGGAAAGCGTAGGGAATAACGACCCCTAGAATCGCAATCCAGGAAACGCGTCTTTGGTCATACTACCTAGGACGTTAGTACCGGGGGATCAAGCTAACTACTTGATCCCCTTCACTCTTAAACTCAACTATGCCAGAAACACCAACCCCGCAAGAAGACTTAAGCTTTGAACAAAAATGGCAACAAATAACTGATTCATCAGCTGTTGCTAAAGTTTGGCTTGAACAAGAAGTTGAAAGGCTATCTGAACTTAAAGGAACTTTCAGAGTTACAGAGTGGGGAAGAAGTGGTAATAAATTAGTTTGTGAAGTAGATGGTTACATGTACAAAGTAGCAGCAGCTCTTCCTGAAAAAAGTAGAGTTTTAATTAGCTGTACAAAAAAACCTCAAGCTTCATTGTGTGAAGGCGTTATCATATCACATCATGGTAGCTGGGAACCACTATTAACAATTGAATTAAAAGAAGGCGGAACATTCTTCAAAGGAGGACAAGTAAAATTAGCACCAATGCTGGATACAAATAAAAGAAAAAAACAGCATGAAGAATTAAATACAGAACTTAAAGACGAAACTGCTCCAATGGCAGCTTTTAGACATGGCGAATTCCCAACAACAAAAAATCTTAATCCTGAAGTTAATACAAATCTGGATGATTCTCAAAATGCGGCATACAGTAAAGCAATGGACATTGAAAACACACCTGTACTATTCATTCATGGAGGACCAGGAACAGGAAAGACACGTACAGTTTGTGAAATAATTAAAGGTCATGTTGAAAAAGAAAGACGCGTGCTAGTTTTATCTCATTCAAATAAAGGATCGCAGGTGCCTGCATTAAAACTTAAAGAAGAAAAATTCCCAGTTCATATAGGAGGCAGAAGTGCTAACAAAATTGATCCAAAACTTGCAAAACAAAGAATATGGAGAAAACGAAATTTTCCAAAAGCAAAAATAAAAAAACTAAATGCAATGACTGCAGCAGAAGTCGCTGAATCAATGGGTGCTGAAGATGTAAGAGATTTACATCTTTCTACAAAAGAAGCAAAGAAACTTTCAAAAGAATCAATTGTTACTCAATTTTTGGCATCATTAGACAAAGCTTATGAACAATTTAAAAAGAAAATGGAAAAAGGTGGCGCAGCATTCTCTACTTTAAATAATTCCCCTACTGATCACCTTTTACATTGCATTCCATATGATGTCATCATTATTGATGAAGCTACAAGGCTAAAATACTGGCATTTATTCGAAGCTTTAGAAGATGCAGGAAAACAAATTATTTTAGTTGGAGATCCACTTCAACTAGGGAATATCCCCTTGGAACCTCAAACAAAAGAAAAAATCCAACAAACAATTAATGATAGGGTTAAAAAAATTATGGAAGGAACATTCATCCACGACCCAAAAAATCCAGATTTAAAATTACGTGCTAATTCTTTGCCAACCGTTTGTGTAGATTGTTTTGAAGAAGGCCCTTTCGCAAGTGCAATTAATAAAAGTGAAAATCCTGAAAAAGAACTGCCTTATGTTTTTCTGGAAAATGACAGAAGATCTCTTCCAAATATTGTAAAAATCCTTAGTGAATTGATTTATGATGGAAAACTTAAACCAGGACGTGAAGCAAAAGAAAAGGAACACGAAGGAATTGTTCAATGGATAGATACAAGTGATTTAGGAACTGAAGAAACTACAAAAGGAACTTCAAAAATTAATAGCTTAGAAGCAAAAGTAGTTGCTGAACAAGTATTAAAAAGATTATTTGCAAGGGATGAAAAACAAAAATTAAAACCTGAAGATATTGGTGTAATTGCAACTTATTCTGCACAGGCAAAACAAATAAGGAAAATTCTTAAACGCAGGCTGGGTGCACCAAAACACGCTGAATTACTCGAAAAATTATTACCTAATATTGATACTGTTGATGCATTCCAAGGAGACGAAAGAAAAGTTATTTTTGTATCAACAACACGAAGTAATGAAGAAGGAAATATTGGTTTCTTAGAGGAAAAACGCCGCTTAGGTGTAGCAATTGGAAGAGCACAGGAAGAATTATATATTGTAGGCGATTTATCAACAATTGTAGACAACAATGAACATCCGGATTCAAAACAATTCTTCACACAAATGAAAGGATTGTTTGAAGAACACGGAGAGATTAAAAAAGAACATAAGAAGAAAAAACCAAGAAAGAGAAAGAGAAAATCAAGAAAAAAACCCGGAACTTCAAGTTTAGCTAATGACTTAAATTAATCCATGGTAGAAAAAGAAGTAATACAAATTGGCAATCCAGAACTTGGAACTCCGCTAAAACTTAGTTTTATTGAAGCTATTCGAAAACTTACAGATAAAGTTCTAAAAAAAGAAGAACCAGATACAAAAGCGCACGACATTGCTCTTGAGTCACTCAGACCAACAACTCCAGAGCCAATTAAATTTGATGAAAAAATAAATCCACTTACATTAAGAGATGCTTTTAGAATAAGAACAAAAAAGTGTTCTCAATGCTCACAAAAGCCTCCTTCATCAAGGCTCACCTCAAAACGAAGAATGTAACCATCTTTACAACTCCCCTCCCATCATCTATAAATAAGTAGGTTATTTAATATACAAAAACATGCTTGATCTTAAATTTATTTCAGAAAATCCAGACCTTGTTAAAGCGGGATGCGCAAAAAAGCGCAAAGATGTTGATATCGATAAAATCGTTAAATTAGATAGTGAAAGACGTACATTTATTGCTGAAGTTGATGAACTTCGAACACGTCAAAATGAGGTTTCTAAACAAATCCCTCAAAAATCAGATAAAGAAAAGGAGGAATTTTTTGCAGAAATGAAGACTCTTAAAGAAAATCTTAAAATTAAAGAACAGGAATTAGATGATCTGGTTGAGGTTTTGGATGAGCTTGTTATTCAGGTTCCGAATCCCCCATTTGAAGAAGTGCCTGAGGGAAAAGACGATGAAGATAATCAAATTGTACGAACTTTTAGCGAACCAACTAAATTTGATTTTGATCCAAAAGATCACATGGCGCTTGCTTTAGATCTCGATCTTTTAGATATGGAAAAGGCTGCAGAAGCAAGTGGAGCGCGTTTTTATTATGTAAAAAACGACCTTGTTTTGATGGAATTTGCTCTAATTCAGTATGCTCTTAGCAAAATCACAGCAAAAGGATTCAAGCCTATACTTCCGCCAGCTCTTGTTCGTGAACATGCAATGGTTGGAACTGGTTTCTTTCCTGCTGATAAAAATGAAATTTACTCAGTTAATCCGGAAGACGATATTTAATACAGCTTAATTTTCAAGATATTAAGAACGATCGCATAATGATGAATCCCGCCCATATTACATATTCAACAGA
>JAUVDZ010000089.1 GCA_030595015.1 Candidatus Peregrinibacteria bacterium
GAAACCATGAATTCATACATGAAAGCAATTACAGAGTATCTAGAGTATTATAATAATGAAAGACTACATCTCGGAATTAATAAAAAAACACCGTCACAAATTATCAGTGAGTGTTCACAAGCTATTGACTAGAAAACGGGGTGGATGCAAATAGCCTAAACCCAATCAATTAACTTGCTGAATTTTACATTTCTATCTCTAAGGTGAAATCGCATATTTTCAAATGGACCCCCGAAAAGTTCTGTTGCTTTAGGTAAAAATGGGTCAATGCCATGAATTAAGCCAAAAAATCCAAGAATTGATTTACCCGGATTATCATTCATGATTCGTATTAGTTCTTGTGCCATAGGTTGGTCTCTATCTTCAACTAATTGTGGAAAGGTTGGCTTTAAGCTGGTTTCAATATCATACAATCGAGCGCATGGTGGATTTTTATCTTGGGCTTCAAAGTGTCTAGCAAAATTTCTTTTAATATAATCGATTACTTCTTTTTTCCCTTGTTTAGCAGTGAAGTCGTTAGCGAAGCTTTCAGCCAAAGGTCTACGAGCAAAAGCTGTTACTTCAGCATGATTCGACTCTTCTGGTGCATCTATCAAATAATACGGGATTCTATTTCGATATGCGTATGCCCTTGAGATAGAATGTTCTTTATCATTTTCTAAAGCATAAAATTTTCTTTGCAATTCTTCATCAATATCAAAACGATCAAATACAGTAGCCCAAATCATATCTCTAACCTTGGTTTTTAAATCTAGGGCCTCATTTGCTTCTCCTACCAAAATATCAGGCTTAACTTTATCAAGAACTTTTTCCATTATTTCAGGACTTGCAAGATCCATATGGAATGTTCCTATGATTTGCGTTTCTTTATCCATAAAAATTACTCTAATTAATTAGATCTTAACTTAATATCTTATTATTGTGTTGTCAATAAATATTTCACTCCCAACAAAACTCCAATAATAACTGGCTGATGAATCAAATAAATTACTAACGACTTTTTACCTAAAAAATCAATAAATTTCACAAATACACTGGTTGGAGAATCCTTTAGTTTAAAGGCTCGCATCGTATTAGGGTATAATTTCTTTCCCAAAAATATTCCAATCAAAATAATACTGAAATAGGGGAGTAGCGGGAAGTAGTCGACAGTATAGAAACCGTTTGGTTTAAGGCCAATCCACAATAACCATTGGAAGTCGAAGGAAATGCTGAATAAATAAAACCCGAGAACAATGATCGGTACAGCGAATAGCAAATTTAAATATGTAAACCTAAGAAATGGATAAGCAAGGATAATCGAGAGCCCGATAAAGTGTAAAACTCCAAAAAATACAAATCCCTGTCTCATGAAAATATAACTAACTAGCGTGATTATCATTCCCCAAAAGAAGACTTTTAAACCACGTTTAAAATAGTTTTTAAATTGTTTGCCACGTTCTTTGCCGATGCTTAGCGAAATTCCAACTAATAAGAAGAATAAGCTAAAAATCGATATTCTAAAAATCGTCCATGGTGTGCTATTTATATCAAAATTTAGTAATTCAAAATACTTCAAATCATAAGCAATATGAAAGCAAATCATCAAAATGATTGCAATGCCTCGTAGAAAATCAATTTCCCAAAATCTTTTATTGATTGTTTGCATATTTAGTTACAATAAGCACCAGTAGCATATTCAACGCAAGTCTGACCGGTTGCTGTGCAATCAGGGCCTGGTTGAATCACGCATTGTCCCGAGACACAAAGATATCCATATATAGAGTTGTTTGCATCGCAAGAAGCATAGCCTCTGGCAGAACAATCAAAATCAATTATGCATTGAGCAGGCGTTGGTGTTGGTGTTGTTGCAACATCCGGCTGTGGATTGTTAATCCAATAAATCATTTCAGCCATTTCTGCTCTTGAAACAAAGCTATGTGGCAATTTGTTGGCTGCAAAAACGAGTCCATTTTGAGATGCGTAATCAACATAATGTGAATACCAAAATTCAGGTGTAGTTGTTGGAAGGGGAGTGCTATAAGCTTCTAAAACTATTTTTAATGCTTCTGCGTAATTTACTTCGCGAGCTGGCGTGAATGTTCCGTCTCCATTACCTCCAACAATGGCATAATCTTTTGCCGTACAAACATAAGGTGCGAACCATTGATCAGTTACATCAGGAAAGCAATTACTTCCTGTTTTTGTGCCTCCAACAGTTGCTTCAACAATAATTTTTGTGAATTCAGCTCTTATAATTGTTTGATCAGGGTGAAAAGTTCCATCAGGATAACCGCTTACAAGTCCATCTGCCTGAATCCAATCGATTGCTGTTGAATATTGATGGTTTGTAGTGTCAGGGAAAGATGCAAAAGCGTACGCAGCAGTAATAGCAGTTAGTGCAAGTACTAACATGATTGCAGAAATTCGAATTCTCATATTTTTTTTGTTAAAAGTTTCGAATAAAATTATAACATAATTGACATCAAGCAGGATTTTCGGTATAAATAAGTCTATTTTTAATTCTTATTATGGGTGAATTTGAAAGTTTAACAGAAGGTGGGTCATTAATAAGTGATCTTATTGATGAAGATGATGCAACTGGAGAAGGACTTAGAAAGAATGCAGCAGAGATTTCTG
Source organism: Candidatus Peregrinibacteria bacterium (assembly GCA_030595015.1). Taxonomy (GTDB): domain Bacteria; phylum Patescibacteriota; class Gracilibacteria; order UBA1369; family PNNO01; genus JAUVDZ01. Next base: position 2,620 of record JAUVDZ010000089.1, read on the forward strand.
ATATTGCTAACACTGCTACTGCTGATGTTTTTGAGGACCTCCATGATGAAGAAGGGGATGATTTTGAGTGGGTGAAATTTAATAAGTTGGCTTTAAAAGCCGTTGTCAAGAGAGTCCATCAAATGGTTCCTAAATTTATGAAAATAGCAGATATAGCCGATGTAAATGACTTGTCGCTAGCTAATCCTGCTTTTGAAGAAAAAGTGAAATATTATGTTAAAGTGGTTAATTGGTGGACATTTGTTACTCAAATTATAAGAGATATTTTCCCTGAATTTAGATTCGAAAAATATAAAGTTAATAGGATTGATTTTGCAAATTTGATTATTAAGGAAGTAATAATCCCGATTGCTTTGTTAAAAAAAGGCCAAATTCCGAAATTGGATTTTGAAAGGATTGAAGAGGAATTTAACGAATTGCTTTCACAAAAGTTGAAGAATAAACGAACTATTTAATCACTCTGTAAATATTTTCAGAAACGCCACCTCTTGATGCGTTGTCTCCTGCTTTGTACAGAATGCCGTCTTCTTCAAGAATGCCAAGATTTTTTGCTGTAACAACATAAGGTGCATACCAGACATTTAATTCAACGTCATTATAAGGTTTAACAGTTCCAGTCGGATCCAAAACAACACCCTGAGTATTAAGAACCATTTTAATTGCTTCAGCTTTCACAACCTTGTTCCCTGGCTTAAAAGTTCCATCGTCATATCCATCAACCCAACCCTGATCTTTTGCATAACAAACGTATTTTGCGTACCAATCATCAGTTACATCAGGAAAACAGTGGTTATATTTCTCCACATCAATACTAGTGCCTGTTGCTAAAGCTAAAATCTTCATTAATTCTGCTCTTGTGATTTCTCCTTCAGGAAGAAAAGTGCCATCTGAATATCCATTAATAACTTTATTTTCTTTTAAATATTTAATTGCTAAATAATTTGGATGACTTTCATCTATATCAAGAAATAATTGTTTATCAAAGCCTAAAGCATCTTCATTGATATCATTGAATAAAGCATCTTCAACAGCGATTTGAGTTTCTCCATAAACAAATTGGTTTGGATTAAAGCTGAGAGTTCCATCCTCAACCAAAGAGTCCAGCCACATATTAATAATATTAACAGGAATTATATAGCCATATTGTCCTGCCTCTCCCAAAAGACTTGAATATGTCGGCACTCCGATAAATCTGTCTAATGCATCTATAGCGGTTCCACCTGAATTACCCGGATTAATAAGTGCGTCTGTTTCAATTCCAAATACTATTGTATCACCAATTTTTTCTGCCATTTCAATATCTTCTGCAGTTAAAAGTTCTAATTCGATTGTTTCATATAATACTGCAGCTGAAATAGATTGAAATCCTGTAACGATACCATTTGTTAATGTAATATTTTCAGAAAGACTTGCTCCTGGATATCCCATCATTGAAAGTTCATCTGCTAATAAAGGCAGCCCGTCGGTGTCCCATAATGTTGTACTAAATGTAATAGGAGGATAACCATAGTGGTCTTCTTCCTGCAAAATCACATAATCGTCGAGATCAGCATCATATCTATAATAAGGATATAGAAGCGCCAGATCAAAATCTATATCATACGCAAGAACGGAAGCATATTCGAGACATACTGGTGCTTCAAATTCTGAAAATGTATAACAAAGTTCAATATATTCGCTAATGTTGCCGGCTTCATCAGAAATAACATGCATATTAGTAAGAACAATTCCATCTTCAGAAATTATTGTTCCACTACCTGAACCAGTCCAGATTAAAGAATCGCCATATGGATCATAAGTATGAACTTGTACTGTTGAGTGAACAACTTCGCTGCTTATTAAAGCTGAAGCAATTTGAAATTGCAAAAAGGCAGATGTTAATAGAATAGCAATTAACAGAGTTATGAACTTTTTCATGTCATTGAATGATTAATGATAAGGAGACTTAAGTAGATTGTCGCATAAAGTTGATATACAGGCAAATTTGCGTCACTCGAAAGCCTGGCGTATATTTTAATTATGAAAATTGCAATAATCGGAGGAGGAGCAGCCGGAATGATGGCAGCCGCAACTATCGCCGAGGCTAATCCTTCAGTAAAAATCGTGATTTATGAAAAAAACGCTCAACTTGGGCGTAAACTTGTTATTACAGGAGGTGGCAGGTGTAATATCACCACTGCAATAACAAATGTCCGTGATCTTAT
>JAUVDZ010000125.1 GCA_030595015.1 Candidatus Peregrinibacteria bacterium
GACATTATTCACACCCCGTTAGTTAGCGTAGCAAATATCAAAGAAGTAAATCGGAAAGCTTTATTAAAAATGTTAAAAGAAACAAAAAATTTCGTTCCGCTATCAAAAAGTTTTTTAAAAAATACTTTAAAATATTTTAAATCAACTGACAAACTGTATGCACTTTCTATATTTGTGCGCGATTATCCTACTTTTGATTTAAGAATAGGAGATTTAGCAATTATTGAGCCTGTTGATGAAGATAATGATATAAAAGATGGAAGTGGAAAATTATTTGCATTAATTTATAAAAATATACCTACTCTTAAAAGAATTTATAGAGAAGGAAATGAATATTACTTTGAACCAATTAATACTGATCCTGAAATAAATAGAGTTAATGTCAGGGATCCTAACTTAATAATTGCGGGAAGAGTGCTATTTAGATTTAATGTTAAAAGCTTTTAATTTGATTTTTGTGAAATTTTGTTTAAACTAATGTTCGCATACTTAAACATGGCAGGGTAGCTCAGTTGGTTAGAGCGCGGGACTCATAAGCCCGAGGTCGTGGGTTCGATCCCCTCCCCTGCTACCAGCGGACACGAAGGTAGCGATAGCGAATGAAGTTTTGGAGCGGAGCGAAGCAAAAGTGAAATCCTAACTCAAATTATGGAAATTTTAGATTTTGACTTATTTTTTTTCTCATTAATCTTTTTCTTACCTGCATATGTAGCTAATGCTATGCCTGTTATTGTTAGTGGATTAAAAATCACACCATCATTGGCAAAGCCAATTAATACTAAATTATTTGGAGAATCTAAGACATACAGAGGATTTATTTTTGGAGTTTTATTTGGATGTATTGCTGGCATTATATTCACTCACAATGGTTACTCTTATTATTATATTTATGAAAATGAATATAACTATATTTTATTAACTTTCTTATTGGCTTTTGGTGCTTTATTCGGAGATTTAGTTAAAAGTTTCATCAAAAGAAGGATCGGCAAAAAAAGCGGAGAGCCCTGGATAATATTTGATCAAATTGATTATGTAATTGGTGGACTATTATTCGGATCTATAATTTTAGTTCCGCCAATCGAAACAATTATTATATTACTCATTATTTCTCCTTTATTTTCACTTTTAGCAAATATGATCGCTTACAAACTTAAGCTAAAAAAAGTTTGGTGGTAATTATTGATTTAATTGCGTTTCAATAAGTTCTACTAAATTTTCGTAAGGTTCTAGCCCTACAACTTTTTCATCGTTGATAAACAGTGTAGGCGTAGCTGAGACATCTAGTTCAGCTCCTTGCTGACGATTCCTTAAAACTAAATTCTTATATTTCTCGATATCAAGACAATTATTAAATGAATCTAATTCAAGTCCCATCTCTTCTGCATAAGTCCTAAGATGATCTAATTCTAAATCTTCCTGATTTGCAAAAAGTTTTACATGCATTTCCCAAAATGCATCCTCTCTTTGCTCACCTGCACAGTATGTTGCCTCTGCAGCTTTTAAAGCTTTTTGATGAACCGGAATTGGATAATCTTTAAAGATAAACAATACTTTACCAGTTTCGAAATAATCAGTTTGCAATTGAGGTAACGTTTCTAAAGTAAATTCTGCACAAAACGGGCATTCGTAATCGCTATATTCAGTTATGACCACAGAAGCATTGGCATTCCCTTTTGAATAAGTTATATCAACGTCTGAGGGAACATCATAAACAATATTAGTATCAGCCTCATCTAAATGACATCCGGTTAAAATCGTTAATACACAAATTAATATAGCTAGCTTTTTCATGATGTAAGTTTAATTATAAATATATTATGAATTAAAATCATTTTTTTATCAATTCGCTTCCAGTTCCATGTTAATCTAGGTCAATTCCAATACGTGCAGATATCTCCTGATCTACAAATTCTCTTTTTCGTCCGTATTTCATACTTGAGTACTGCTTAACAATTGCTGCAACTTTTGCATTTTTGCCAGTTGTATCCCAAATAGTTTCAAGAGAAAATGGTCTGGAAGTAGAATTCTTTATATTTAATTTTATATATGCTTTATAATTAGATATTCCAATAACATCTGATTCAGTTAAAACTGGTGCGTACTCTTTTGCCATATATTCTGCATCATCTGCACCAACCTTAAATGACATCATGGTTCCCACATTACCAAATACTGCATCTCTAATTTGTGAATTATCCTTTTTGATAAGCTGTTTAATATATTGATGGGCCATAATAAGGCAAAGGCGATATTTTCTGGCCTCTGATAATATTGAACAGAAGCTGTCAGTTGCAAAATTCTGGAACTCATCGACATATAAATAGAAATCTTTACGTTGATCTTCCGGCATATCAGCACGGCTCATAGCAGCCATTTGTATTCTGGCAACAACAATCAATCCTAATAATTGTGTATTTAAATCACCAATTTTACCTTTAGACAAATTAATTAGAAGCACTTTTTGACTATCCATGATTTCTCTAAAGTTGAAAGCTGATTTTGTTTGTCCAATGGTATTACGCATAATTGAATTTGTAATAAACGGACCAAATTTCGAACTAAAATATGGGATCATTTCCTGTCTTTCGCGCTCACCAGTGTGTGCATATTCATGCTCCCAAAATGATCTAACTACTGGATTTTTCACTTTCTTAACCTTATATTTCATAAAATCTTCATCAACAAACATTCTAGGCACGTCAATTAAAGTCGCACCTTCATCCGGATCTTCCATTAAAGTTAAACAGGCATTTCTAAAATAGTGCTGAATACGTGGACCGAAAATCTCATCACCAAATAATTTAATAAATATCTCTGTTGCCTGCGACGAAGCAAGATCCTGCTGCTCCGGAGTATCAGCTTCTAAAATATTTAATCCCATTGGCCTCGCTTGATCTGCCGGATTAAACACAATTACATCCTTCGCTCTTTCTTTAGGCACATAATGCAAAATATCTTCAACCAGATCACCATGAGGATCTATTACACAAACACCATCACCATTTGCTAAATCCTGCCTTGCCATAAAACTAATAAATGCAGATTTACCTGAACCCGACTTTCCGATTACATATTGATGTCTTGTTCGATCTTCTTTCAAAATATGTACTTTCTTTTTAACACCACGATAAACATTATTACCTAAATATACCCCAGATTCCGGTGTGTCAGGCGGAGCAGGTAGAACTTTATATTTAAGCCATTTTATTACTGGTGTAAAATTGTATCTACTATTAGGAAAATGAAATACCCCTGCTAATTCTTCTGGTGTTAAAATATTCATCTTTTCTCTTATTAATCCAGGAACAGGTTTAAAACTTAATAATCTATGCTAAAATG
>JAUVDZ010000143.1 GCA_030595015.1 Candidatus Peregrinibacteria bacterium
CAAAATAAAAAGTTTCAAGTTTCGATGAATCTTCGTGAAGTAGATGAAATTGAAATGGCAAAATCGAAAATTGAATTGTCTTACGATTGCTTGAAATCGTTAAATCCGATTACAGGAATGTTGCCCAATTTCACAACTAAATATGATGCTGACTTTCTTTTAAGACTTTCTTTCAATTTTCCATTTTTCAAGGATGTGTATAGCGATGTTAGGTTCGGAAGAATAGTTCACCTTACAAACCATGCTGAGTTTATTACAAAGAAAAAAGCTGAAGATAATATTGCAATTTATGAAGGAAAGTTCTTTAATCAATTTGATGGCAAATTCACAGGTTTCAATGAGGTTGGAGACAAATTAAGGTATGGTAACAAATCTTCTTCCGTGCTTCTTGATGAATCAAAGAAAAGAATAGCAAATTATCTACCAGAATCAAGATTTTTTATCAATCAAAAGAAATGGCTACAGCTTTCCAAAAATTATAACGAAGAATATATGTTAGCTTGGAGAAGTTTAACTTCTGCAACTAATACTCGAAGCTGTATTGCTACTGTTTTACCTTTTATACCTGCGTCTCAATCTGTTCAATTCTTAGCAATCAATCAAAATGATTTATTATATTTAGCAGGATTGTTTAATTCCGTTGTATTTGATTATGTAGTGAAGAAGAAAATAAGTGGAATAGATTTAACACAATCAGTAATCAAGCAAATACCTGTTCCTAAAATTGAGCATGTAACTATGAATATATGTTTTAATGGTTACAGCACAAACATTAAAGAGCATATTAATATGCTAGTCTTTTCTCTATTAAGAAATGATGCTCGTTTGAATCAACTCTTTATGGAATTGAAATTGAACTCTAAAACTGTAATTGAAGAAAGTAAATTTGAAACCAAAAGAAAAATTGATTTGCTATTTATGTTGCTTTATAGATTGAGCAAAAATGAATTAGAATTAGTTCTTAATTCATTTAGCAAGCAATATTCTAAAAATGATATAACTTGGTTTAAGGAAAAATTAGGAGAATTAATCCTTGATAATCCCGTAAGCCCTGCCAGTAGTTTTATTTCCTCCTCTTGCCCAATCTGATGAATTCTCAATTAGTTTAGGGAGTTCTTCTTTTTCTAATATCTCTAGCTTAAAACTTGTTTCGTCTATTTTAGAAAATACAAGTATTTTATATTGAAAGCCACCATTCTCCCCAAGATTTGGTTTTGAAAATACCGTGATTTTATCACCATCATCGGTGATTCCATTTAATCGAATTCTCCAGTTTTTATTGCCCTCTGCATAAAAGATATGATTCTCTTTGTAAACTTTTTCTCCAAAAAGAATATCAATGTCTTTGCTCGAATTTGTATCGTCAGGGTTTAATCCAAAATAGCTAACACTCCCAAACTTTGTTTCCCCATTAAGTTTCCCTTTTTTTGATAGGTCAAGAATATTTCTTGAACCGCCTGTCATTTTACTTGTTTCAATCCACATTGAGCCTGATGTTAGTTCGGTAGTTTTATCAACAACATTTACTGCGTCAGTATCTTTTTCTAAAATCAATTCCTTTTTATGGACTGATCTTTTGAACCCTTTTGGTGGTCGTTTGGCCTTAATTCTGCCAAATAAATCCAATAGTTTTGTATTTACTTTGGATTCCTTTTGTCCGAATTCCTTGTTTATTTTATTTATCTTTGCTCTGTTAACAGCCTCAGGCAATACGACATTGCTTGCAACAAGAATCTCTAAAACATCTTGTGTTAGCAATTGGCAACTCGGATGTTCTAAATTAATTAATGAATTGAAATGGTCGTATATATCTGCTAAAAACACGCTACCGTTTTCATCCTTAACTTCAAAATCAACACAAATAGAGGCTTCAACATTTTGAAATAGGCCACTTGCAGTCAAGTTTGATGAACCTATAATTGCTCTTGTGGTCTTATTACCTTCAAATGCATAAATCTTCGGATGGTAAATAATATTGTTGGGTGAATAAATAACATATGATTCAATGTTATGTTCCAGTAACTTCTCTAATGCCTCTTTTGATGTTGCATTTAAATCTACTCCTAAATATAAGCGAATAGAGCCACCATTTTCCTTGAATTTGGATAGTTGGTCAATAATGTTATTTAGCCCACTCGTGCTAACAAAAGCAACAAAAGCACTAAATGATTTGTAATTGTTGCTATCTAAAGATTTAATAATGTAATTCCCTGCTGTTATATCACTTTCTGGGTCTAATCCCTGCCCTACAAACTTAATATTCATTCTTTTTTACTCCTATCGTATGTTCAACAAATGATCATACGAACCTAGATATCATAACCCTTGTAATGTTATCTGTCAAAATACGCATTTTCTCGTCGCACAACAAATACATTAAAAATACCAAACGAAATTCGGACTTTTCAAAACCTTTGATTTCTTGCCAGAATCGTAACTATTTAAAATATTATGATATTAAACTAATATCTATAATTAATTTAGTTAATAAATAATATAAGTTATATTGCATAAAGAAAAAATGATGTCAAAATTTCTTTGAGAATATTAGGACTCTGATTTATGTTCCAGATGCCATGAATTAAGGATCAAGGATAATCTATCGCATCGATTCGGACGCTATAGTTTTGCTGCATGCTTTTGAGAAA
>JAUVDZ010000105.1 GCA_030595015.1 Candidatus Peregrinibacteria bacterium
CGTATTAAAAGCAATTTATGGGAATCGGGATTCTGATATCCGAATAAAAAGAGCTCAACCAGCCAGCGAAATAAAGAAAGAAGATACTAGTGTTGAAAAGCCGGAAGTTAAGAAAAAACCTTTAACAGTAAAGGAGAAGAAAGAAGTTGTTTCTGATTTAAATCAAGAAAAAGAAGAGCAGGATTATTCTGATTGGGAATTTCCTTCATTAGACTTATTAGATAGCACAATTGCTGAGATTGAATCTGATGATAAGGACTTGATGGCAAAAGCTGAAATGATTCGAACAAAATTAGAGCAATTTGGAATTGATGTAACAATGCATGAAGTTCATGTTGGTCCAACAGTTATTCAATATACTTTAAAACCACATGAGGGAGTTAAACTTTCAAAAATCACTACACTTAAAAATGACCTTGCTTTAGCGCTTGCAGCGCCATCGGTTCGTATAGAAGCTCCTATCCCAGGTAAAGCTTTAGTTGGAATTGAAGTTCCGAATGAACATAGAGCAATGGTTAGACTTAGAGAAATTATTGAAACTCCGGCGTTTAAGAAGGGTGATTCAAATCTTAAATTCCCACTTGGACGAAATGTTTCAGGTGAACCAATTATTGCAGATTTAAAAACTATGCCTCACTTATTAATTGCGGGTGCAACCGGTTCTGGTAAATCTGTAGGAATGAACACTTTATTAACGTCTCTTTTATATCAAAATTCTCCGGTGGATCTGAAGTTGATTCTGATCGATCCAAAACAAGTTGAATTGGCATCATATAACTCGATCCCACATTTACTTACTCCTGTTATTAATGATCCTGAAAAGGCTGCAATAGCTCTTAGATGGTGTGTGGCAGAGATGAACAGACGTTATACAGAATGTGCAGATAAAGGGATGAGAAATATTACAGATTACAATGCAAAAAAGAGTTTAGAAAATATGAGTAATATAGTAGTAGTAATTGATGAGTTGGCAGATTTGATGATGGCAGCAGGTAAAGAAGTTGAAGCATCGATTTGTAGAATTGCACAAATGGCTCGTGCAGTTGGAATCCATTTAGTTATCGCTACACAAAGACCTTCAGTTGATGTAATCACTGGTTTGATTAAAGCAAACATCCCTGCAAGAATTGCATTTGCAGTTAGTTCATCAATTGATTCAAGAACAATTATTGATGGAATGGGAGCAGAAGATTTATTAGGAAAAGGAGACATGCTTTACTTACCAAGTGGAATGAATAAGCCTTTGCGTGTACAGGGAATTTATATTTCATCAGAAGAAATTGAAGCAGTTGCAAATCGAGTAAAATTAACTATTGAACCAGACTATGATGATGAAATTATTTCAACAAAAGTTGCAGGGCAAAAATTAAATGGAGTACCTGATAGCAATTTTGGAGATTCAGAAGATGAAATGTATGGACAAGCAATTGAAGTAATTAAACAAAATAGGAAAGCATCAGCATCGTTGTTGCAGAGGCGTTTAAAGGTTGGATATGCAAGGGCAGCACGTTTACTCGATGAACTTGAAGAGAATGGAATAATCGGTCCTGCAAATGGTGCAAAAGCACGAGAAATTTATATTGATGAAGAATAATATATGACTAAATTTAAGTTTAGGAATTTTCCTGTATATCAAGATGCATGTAAGTTCAGAAATGGAATTCGAAAAGTTGTGAATAGAGAATTTCCTAAAGAAGAAGGATTTGATCTTACAACTCAAGTATTCAGAGCTCTTAATTCAATTATTTTAAATATCGCAGAAGGCGCAGATAGAGCAGGCGATAAAGATTTTGTATATTTCATAAATCTTTCACAGATGTCATTAAATGAGGTCGTTGCCTGTTTGGATTTAGCATTGGGAGATTGGTTAATTGATGAAAAAACTCATAAAGATTTATTAGCAAATGCAGAAGATCTAGCTAAGCAATTAATTGCAGTTAAAGAAAAATTAATCAGTTCATAAATGATAAAAAAGATAATTCTAGTTTTTGGAATTTTGATATTAGGGGTTTTTTCATATTTTTATTTTCAATCTCCACCCGAATTTGATGAATCAATTTTAGCTGATGTTATATCGCTGAATTATCCTTCAGAATATAACTTTAGACAGTCTGTTAATGATTGTGGTCCTTTTAATGTGGCTGCTGTAGTAAGGGCTATAAAGCGAGAGCTTGTATCATCAGCGGAGTTTGCTGAAACAATGCAGTGGAGACTTAATAATAATTATACTTTGCCTTGGGGATTAGAAGATCAACTTCGTGAAAATGGAATTTCATTTGAAACTCCAAATCTTTGGAAACTTTCAGATGAAGATAAAATTATTTATTTGAAGTTTCAACTTTCATATTTTAATCCAATTATTTTGTTGGGTGAACAGGATGGTTTTCAACATTATATAACTCTACTAGGGTACAAAAAAAATGATTTTTTTGTTTATAATTCTTTGTTAGATAAAGGTGAACTTGAAGGTTTAACAGTTGATGAAAATGGGGTGCATCCTGGTAATATGAATATGTCTTCTGAAGAATTATTAGAATTTTGGTCTGAAGGAGGCGTATATGGAATTTATAATTGGTATGCATTAGTTAACTCAAAATAATATGTCTAAACATATACTCGTTACAGGCGGCGCAGGTTATATTGGATCACACACAGTGCGACTTTTGATCAAAGAAGGTTACAAAGTTACTGTTTTAGATAACCTGGTGAATGGGCATAAAGAAAGTGTGCCTGATGGTGTTGAATTTGTTGAATTGGATCTTGGAGAACGTGAAGTTTTAACAAAATTTATTGAACATAATAACTTTGATGCAGTGATTCATTTTGCAGCATTTATTGAGGCAGGATTATCTATGAAAGAGCCTGAAAAGTTCTTTGAAAACAACTGTGTTAACGGAACAAATTTATTGAACGCGATGGTTGCAAGTAATTTAAAGACTATTATTTTTTCAAGTACTGCTGCGGTTTATGGAGATCCCGTTTCTGCATCGATAAAAGAGGATCATCCTTTGAATCCGGTTAATCATTATGGTAGAACAAAATTGATTTTTGAGAATATTTTGAGTATGTATGCTGAGACTCACGGACTAAAATACACTTCACTTAGGTATTTTAATGCAGCCGGAGCAGATCCATCTGGAGAGATTGGTGAAGACCATGATCCTGAAACTCATTTGATACCTTTAATCTTTAGAACAGCTCTTGGAAAGCGTAAAAGTATTTCAATTTTCGGAACTGACTACGATACAAAAGATGGAACGTGCGTTCGGGATTATATTCACGTAAATGATTTAGCTCAGGCTCACATTTTAGCTTTAGAGAAGTTATTTGAAACAGGGGAGGGCGATATATACAATCTTGGAAACGGACACGGTTTCACAGTTAAAGAGGTAATTGAGGCAGCAGAAGAGGTTGTTGGTCATTTAATTCCAAAAGAAGAAGATTCAAGACGAAAAGGCGACCCTGCAGTTTTAATTGCAGACTCTGAAAAGATTAAATCAAAACTTGGTTGGCAACCAAAATATACTTCAATTAAAGATATTATTGAAACAGCCTGGAAATGGCATAAAGATAATCCTGGCGGTTATGAAGGTTGAATTTCTACTTCAAGGGTATTACCTTCAATATGATTAGTCACAATTAAAATTTTAGTTTCAATTTCGTTTAAAAGATTAGCTAAGACCAGATGCCATAATTCTCTAGGTTCTTTTTTTAACTCATATTCGAATTTGCCTAAGTTTGAAGCTAATTCGGATTCTAGTTCTTTTAATTCATCCTGGTTTAAATCAGCAACTTCACCTGTAAAAATATTTATATCAG
>JAUVDZ010000130.1 GCA_030595015.1 Candidatus Peregrinibacteria bacterium
ATTCAAATATCTGGAGAAAATCGATCAACTATTTTTGTTGTAGAAAAATCAACAGAAAGATATGGGATGAAAGACCTGGCTGCTCGTAAGCAGGCAGAAGAATTGGGTATACATGGTTTAGGTGAACCTTTATTTGTAACAATCAACTCAATTATTGAGCAGATGGGTGCTTAAACTAAAGAAACCCATTAACAAAGTCCTTATCTGACATTGGCTTTTTACCTTCGAGCTGAAGCTTGTTAATTTTTAGTGAACCGTTTTTACATCCTAAAATCAATTCACCTTCGTGTTTTTTTAATTCACCGGCACCAACATCTCCATCGCTAAGTTCGCATTTCAAAATTTTGCATCTTTTGCCTTCATACATAAAAAATAACCCTGGCCATGGATAAAATGCACGATATTTATTCATAATCAATTCAGCTTCTTCTTTATTTGGATCAAATTCAGCATCTTGCTTGTTGATTTTCTTACAAAAACTTTTTTCATCTTCATTTTGTGGGATAGGCGACAGTACTTTTTCAGAAATATCCTTTAAAACTGTCGGAAGGAGGATTGCACCAACTTCAGAAAGTCGAATTAGAAGCGCTTCTGCATTTTCATCTGATTCAATTGGAGTTTTTTTAACATAATAAATTCCACCGGCATCAAGTTTCTCTTCCATATCCATGAAAGTTACTCCTGTTTCTTTATCCCCATTTAAAAGCGCTGTTTGAACTGGTGCAGCACCACGATATTTTGGAAGTAAAGAGAAGTGAACATTTATTGAGCCATGCGTAGGTGCATCAAGTAGCTCGGTTGGTAAAATTTCACCATATGCAATCACTACATTGAAATCGGCTTCATAATTTCCAATAAAATCAACAAAATCAGCATCGATTTTTTCTGGCTGTAAAACTTCAATGTTATATTCTTTAGCAATTTTTTTAACTGGAGGTGACTGGATTTCTTGTTTTCGACCAACTGGTTTATCAGGTTTTGTTACAACGGCAACAACTTCAATTTCTTCATCGTTGTATAAAGTTTGAAGGAAGGGAAGCGCAATATCAGGAGTTCCGTAAAATATAATTTTCATAATAATTGGGTTTCTCAGAGAAAGGACTTTCTCTGCCCCAAGTATATCAAATCTTTTAATAATTTGAAAAACGGAATTCGCCCCGCTTAGCGGGGCTCATGCTTACCCTCGCGATATGTTTTCGCTCGCGAGAGACTCGTTGATACTCGTCTCTGAAAGTGTTAGAATAATAAGGAGTTCATTGCACTAAAGTGAATTCACATTTAGCTCCCGATAAGTTTTCGGTCGCTTGAGATTCGCTGGGCTCATCTCTGTGATATAAACATTAATTTTTATGAAATTAGATATACGCGAATATTTGTTTCAGGATTATCTTGAAGAAAACGAAAAGATATATTTTGTAGGACATCGAGTAATTTTTATTATGTTCAGGGATTTTGCACGGATTATTGCTGTTCATGGTGTTTTGCCTTTTATTGGATGGTTGTTCTTTCCCAATTTGCTTTGGATAGCTGTTGGTGTTGTTGCTTTAGGTGTTATCAGGACGTTATTAGTTGTTCAGGATTGGTATTATGATTCTTGGTTGATTACAAATATGGGAATTATTGGTGTTGAATGGACTGGATTTTTTGATAGAACGAGCGACAGAGTTGAGTATCAATCGATTGAGGGGATTAGTTATAAGATTAAGGGAGTTATCCCTACTTTGTTTAATTACGGAAACATCACTTTAGCAAAATTAGGAAATCAAACTACTGTAAAATTAAAAGCAGCATTTAATCCAAAAAGAATTGAGAAAAATGTTGTAAAATATCAGGATAAATTTATGACAAAAAAGAACTTCAGTGATCAAGAGGTTCTAAAACAGCTTCTCTCTGAACTTGTTTCGACTCATGTAAAAGAGCACGGGCTTCCAAATGATGTAAAAGATGAAAAAAAAGTTAAAGAATTTTCTAAAAAAGAATAAATGGATATTTCAGTTATTATAATTCTGGCTGTTATTGGACTTACGATTCTACTCGCTTTTTTTGTGATGATTAAGTCGAGTCGTCGTGGTTTAGCTGAGGTTCAACAAAAATATGTAAGAAAACATTGGAATCAAATCGTTGAAGAAGTCCAGACTAATCCGAATCTTGCAGTAATGGAAGCTGACAAACTTTTAGGATACGCAATGAAGGCAAGAGGGATTGAAGGATCAGTTGGAGAGCAATTAAAAAAAGCTCCATCTATGTTTGGAGATGTGAATGCTGTTTGGTCAGCACATAAGTTAAGAAATAAGCTTGCTCATGAGATTGGTATGAAGATAACAGCCAGTCAGGCAAAATCAAATCTATCAATATTTAAAAAAGCACTTAAAGACTTAGGTGCGAAACTTTAACGTTCAACTTATGGCATATTCACCAAAAGTTTTATTAGGGGTTACTGGTTATCTTGGATCAGGTAAATCTACAGCTCTTAAATATTTTGAAAAACATGGATTTTTCACTATTGATGCTGACCAGGTAGTTCATGAATTATATGAGCCAGGCAAAGATGGCTGGAGTAAAATAAAAGATTTTTTTGGTGAGGAATTTTTAATTAAAGGAGAAGGCAAAGTTAATCGTTCCAAGTTACGTAAAATTGTTTTTAACAACACTGCAAAACTAAAGATTTTAGAAAAGTTAGTTCAGCCAGTTGTGTTTAATGAGATACGAAAACGAATCCAAAAAGCAAAACCAGAAAAAGTTGCACTCGAATCAACAACATTTGATAAAAAAAGATTAGGAATGGACATGACTCATATCCTTTGGATCGATTCTACAATCAAATCCTGCTATGAAAGATGTAATAAAAAACGCAAACTTACAAAACAGGAACATAAAAATATCGTTGAACATCAAATTAAACCTAAAAAGATAGATTTTACTATTAAAAACAATAAAGGGTTAAAAGAATTAAAAGAAAAGGTTGATAAAATTGCAGAAAAACTATTAAAATAAATTTATGGAATTTGAAACAGTCATCGGTATAGAAATTCACGCACAGATTAATACGAAATCTAAAATGTTCTGTAGGTGT
>JAUVDZ010000069.1 GCA_030595015.1 Candidatus Peregrinibacteria bacterium
AGTATCAGGATAAAATGAAAGAACTGAAAGCAACTGAAAATCTATCAAACCTTGAACTTGTTGATGAAAATGGCCGACCCCTTAGTATTAAAGAAAATAGAGATCGTTTAAGTAAGCGAAAAAGAAAAGCAGTACTTGATAGAGCAAAGAGAGTAAAATCATCTGCAAAAAGAGAAGATGTCATTAACGCAGCTGAAAAATCTCTTGAAGAAGAACTCGCCGCTTAAGCTTCTCTTCTAATTTTGGCTTTTTTGTGCTAAAATATAAAGAAATTAAATATTTTATTATGTCGATTTTAGTTTACTTATTAATTTTAGGAATAACACTTTTGTACATATCTACGGCTCTTGTAAGTTTAATCCTAAGAGTTCCGTACGTTCCTACAAAAAAATCTGTTATGCACAAAATTATGAAAGAAGCGAAAATTAAAAAAGGTGAAACTTTCTTAGATCTAGGATGTGGGGATGGAAGAATGCTTATAGAAGCAGAAAAACAAAACCAAATTAATGCAGAAGGATATGAAATCGCACCAATGATTTACTTAATGGCTATACTTAGAAAATTTGCAAATAAATCAAAAGCTAAAATTCATTTTAAAAACTTCTTTAAAGAAAATTTAGAACATGCAGATGTAATCTTTTGTTATTTAATGCCACACGAACTTGCTCGATTAGCTAAAAAAATGAAAAAAGAATGTAAAAAAGGTACGCGCATCATTAGTAACACTTTTCAAATAAAAGGCTTAAAGCCTGTAAAAATAATCAAAAAAGATGAAAAAACAAAAACACCAACACTCTACTTCTACAAAATATAAAATTTTAGATTTTATTGCATACTTAGGAATCACTTTTATTACATTTGTGATTTTTTATCTACTAATCCCGCAAAAACCAAGCTTATTGCAGGTTATATTATTATTTTTATTAATGATTCCTACTGTAATTGCCTTGGTTGCCGGAGCTCCATTTGTTCCAACTCCAATGAGAGGCGCAGAAAAAGTTTTAAAAATTGCTGGAGTTAAAAAAGGAGATACAGTAGTTGATATTGGATGTGGAGATGGAAGATTTTGTTATCTTGCAGCAAATAAATTTGGTGCAAATTCAACAGGTTATGAGCTTTCTCCATTAGTTTGGCTTTGGGCTAAGATAAGGCAATTATTCTGGAAATCAAAAGCTAAAATTAAATTCGGAGACTTTAGAATGCATGATCTTTCTACAGCAAATCACATTGTTGCTTACATGCTTCCTGACACTCTTATTAAATTTATTCCTAAATTTGAAAAAGAATTAAAACCTGGTTCTCGAATCACTTCTTATGCATTTAAAATTGGTGATTGGGTTCCGATTCATCTAGAACCTGCGGACAAGGAGAAAAACCTTTCGAAAATTTGGGTATATGAAATTGGGAAACAATATGGCGAGTAAATAGTATCCAAAAAGCCAAAGAAAAGTGAACCAAGGTGTTTCAAATGAAGCAAATGGTAAGTTTGCTAGTACCTCGGTTACTTTTATTATGTATTTTAAAACTAACCAAGCAGGAAAAATTATCACATACCCCAAATCAAACCATAAATAACTTACAATCACTCCAAAAAATCCAAATAACATAGCAAACGGAATAAATGGCACAACCAAAACATTCGCAACCGGTGAAATTAATGAAAGTCTTTTAAAATGATATAAAATTACAGGCAAAGCAAAGATCTGCGCACTAAAAGTCATTGCAAAAGCTTCGCGCAATCCAAAGCTATCAGGCAAAAACTTAAAAAACTTTTCTAAATGATTTCCAGTCAAAATAAGTCCCATAGTTGCAAGAAAAGAGAGCTGAAATCCAACATCATATAAAAGTGTAAAAGGATTCATGCACGTCATAACAAATGCTGACATCAATAAAGCATTCATAATTTGCGATTGCCTTCCAAACCATAAAGCAATTACTGCAATCACTCCCATGATTGAAGCCCTTACTACAGCCGCAGAAGCTCCAACAAACAAAGTAAAAATCACAATAAATACAATTATTATTGGAATTTTTACATTACGCGCGACATTTTTAAAAAGACCTGAAATCAAAATTATTATTAATGAAATATTGTAACCGGAAATCGCAATTATATGAGTTAAGCCAGTTAAATTAAAATTCTGCATAAGATCTTCAGGAATTCCTTTTCGAGATCCAGTTAAAAGACCTGCTTCAAAACTAGCCATTGGTTCTGGCACCAATTTATTAAGCTGGCCCTCAAATTCCTTTTTTAAATTAAACAAAAATGCAAAAACAAAGCTCCCCTTTCCTGAATCCAACTTTGAAACCCTTGGATAATACATAACCGAATAAACCTGAAACAAAGATAAATAATTTTTATAAGAAAAAGTATCAAACTCCATTGGTTCAACTAAACGACCTTTAACCTCAATCAAATCTCCATATTCAAACTCAGGATATAAGTCCATTGAAAAAAGAAATCGCCCTTCAACTTCACGCCAGGCATCCCCAATCAAAATTTCGCTCGTTTTCACTATATAATTAGCCTTAGTCCTTCTTCTGTCCGGATTTTCAATAATAACTCCTCTAATCGATCTAAATTTATCTTCATTTTGATAAAAATGGATTGAATCTTCATCTACAGAAGGAAAAGCAAAGAAAATCCGACACAATCCAAGCCCAAAAAATAAAACCGCAACTAAATATATTCGTTTTTTAAGAAAAACCAAACATGCAACCAAACCCAATACACCCAAAATTTCCAAGGGGATTTTATCAAAAATAAATACTCCCCCTAAAAAACTAATGATACAAATTTTAATTAGAAAACTCCTCATGTTAACAACCTACAGACAAGTTATTAACGTTTCTTAAACAAAAATTAAAATTTTTATGAAGGGGTGTTGGGGTTTTATAACAACACCACGTGCTTTACAAAAAGTCAAATCTGTATTTAAATCATATCTTACGCAAAATTTGACTAAATCAAAAATGTATAGTTTAATAAGAATCCTACAACAAATCGGTTTAACAGAAAAAGAATCTAAAGCTTATATTGTAAGCTTAAAGATTGGCACAAACCCAGCAAGCACAATTGCAAAACATGCAAACCTAAATCGCTGCACCTGCTACTCAATTTTAGAATCTTTGATTGAAAAAGGCTTAATCCTTCAACACGAAAAAAATAAAATTAGATATTTTACTGCAGTAGAGCCAAGATATCTTCTAAATTATGTCGAAGATAAAAAACGCATGCTTTCGCATTATAAAAATGCAATTGATGAACACTTACCAGAACTTGAATCATTAAAAGGAGAATACAAAGAAATTCCAAATGTTAAATCCTATGTTGGCAGAGATGCCTTAGAAAAGATATATAAAGAGATAATAAAAGAACCATCTCTTTGGATTTGGGCAGAATCATCGCGAAATCATCATAGATTTTTCAGAAAAGCTTTGCCTGACTATTTAAACAAATATAAATCAGTTAATTTAATTCTAAATAATAAAAATCTATTAGAAAAACATCATATTACCAATAGTAATGAAATAGAAAACCTAATTCCTCTAAAACCTCTTCAGTGCATTGGCAAAGATCATGTTTTCATAATATCTACAGCAGAAAATTACGCTGTAGAGATCTCAAATTCAGATATCGTCAATCAATTCAGGACTCAATTTGAAAAAGCCTGGAAAACAAAGTAGCCCCCAGCAATTAAGCTAAGGGCTCTTTATTTAAAACATTTTATTGAACATCAAGTTCTTCAAATTCTTTCATCATTGCTTCAAATTCCTCATCAGACAAAGCACCTTCATCCTCAAACATCATTGAATCATCAAAGCTTCCTGCTCCTCCCATCATTCCTCCGAATAATAAAGCTCCCATGTCTTCTTCAGTGAATTCAACTTCAGCTGTTGGAGTTTCCACTTTGTTAGATCGAGTAGGATTTAATTTAATTTGCATTTCAACAGTCCCATTCATTTCAGGATCATTTAGTGTCATATTTCCACCAAATCCAGTAATAACTTTTTCATTTACTGCAACGTAAACATCACCTTTTATTGTAGCTGCTGCAAAAAATTCTTCCGCATCATCACTAGGGACATCACCCATCATTGCAAGAATTAATTCTTCATCAATATCAGCAGTAAAGTGATAACTGTTAAGTCCTAAAATATCTGTAGTTCCAACGTATTCAATATTTTTAAATGGAAGAGGGTCACCTTCATCGTAATCAACATCAGCATATCCTGATTCAACTACTTCTTCAGAAGTCATAAATGAAGCTTCAACCCATTTACCTAGATATTCTTCTAACATTAATTCAACTAATTCCTGACTCTCTGCATCAGAAACAGTGATTTTCCCTATTTTAAAGAATACTCCATCTTCATTTGCTCTAACTTCTAAATCTGCCTTAACGCTGTCTCCGTTCATATCAGCGTCTATCGAAAGAGTCATAAGCATTGAAGAATCTGCTGTATTTGTAGAACCAGCAAGTCTTACATTTCCATTTAGAGAATTTTGTTCTCCATCTACTTCACCTGAAAGATCAGCATTTGCTGTGATCTCATAAACAGATTCAGTGATTTCCCCTTGGTTCAGAAGTGCCTCTGTAATAACATCTTCTGGAGATTGCCCTGCAGGTAAACCTGCCTGACTACACCCTGTAAACGCAAGAATAGAAGCTGCAAGTACAAAAACCACAGCTTTTCCAAACATTTTGTTCATATTAAAAAGGTTAATAATTGATAACTATCAAATTGTAATAAAAAGCCCTATCTATGTCAAAGTAGATTACTTTCCTAAAACACGAAAAAAGCGTATTATATTTCAGTGCTTAAATCCAAAATATGCTCAAAAATATATCAAAGGTACTCATACTTTTATTTCTGTTCACGACTTTAAATATTCCAATCGCTAGTGCTTCAAGTTTTTCAGATATTCCTTACACTCATCCTCATAGCGATGCTATTTCATATCTTCAATCAAATAACATCATTCAGGGATACGAAGACAACACGTTCAGACCGGACAACCTTATTAATAGAGTTGAATTTTTGAAAATTGTGTTAGAAAGTACAAACGTACCCTTGGATGTAACCGAATCAACTGGATTTTCAGATATAGATGAAAATCAATGGTATGGGCCTTATGTAAAAAAAGCTAAAAAAGAAGGTTGGGTTCAGGGATACCCTGACAACACTTTTAAACCTCTTAATAAAATTAATAAAATAGAGGCACTAAAGATTTTAGGAGAAGTTCAGGGATGGGATAAGCTTGCGCTTGGCGAAGTTCCGGAAGCAGCTTTTGAAGATACTTACAGATTTAGTTGGTATTCGCCTTATGTTCATTTTGCAAAAGAAAATGAGTTATTATTTGAAGAAACAACTATTTTAAATCCAGGACAAGAAATTACCAGATCGTATATGGCCGAAATTGTTTATCGAAGCATTGTACAACAAGTAATTTTATATAAACCCGGACAAACTGTAGAAGATAAAATCGAAGATGTAAAAGAAATTGCAACTCCGGATACTTTTGAAACTATTGATGCAACTTTTTTTGATAACATGGTTTTAGATAATAATATTCCAAACACTTTTTACTTAAATGAAGTGTATGAAATTAATGGCACACTCATTACCACCAACTCTTACGATACGATTTTTGCCTTTCTGGCAAAGAAAAACGGCACTTCGTATGATTACATTCATATGGTAGGTGAAATTGAAGGAAAAGACTTCAGAATACCGATCCTCTTTAATAAACCAGGTGAATATCAGCTTGGAATTATTCCAGGAACTGCAGGTGAAAGTAATATTATTTCAATCACAGTTTTAGATGGAATTCCACAAGAAGGTGAAGCAATAAATTCTACAAAATCATCTAATTTAGATATTAAATTTGAAAATGATAAAACAAAAATTTCATGGGATGGGAATGGAAATGATATTTCAAGAGTTTATTTTTACCAGGACGATACTGTTCACTATAATATTTTAAGAAATGCAGAAGAATACAAACTGCACTATAAAGATTTTAAAAATTTCAAAGAGGGAGAAGTTTGCTTTAAAGTATTTGGAGCTAAAGCAAGCTCTTTAAAGCCAGTCATACTTGATAGTAAATGGTCTCAAAGTGATGAAAAATGTTTTGAAGCAGTTACTCATAACTTTAGATTATCACTGGATGACTCAATTAATTATTCTTCAATTCCGGAAGTTCTACCATTTAATAAAACTATTAGTGTTTCAGGTAGCACTTCTATTAATATTTTTGCTGATGGTGCAGTTATCACTCCTTCGGGTATTGTTGATAAATTTATAATTAATACTACTGCTGAACTGGGATCATATTTTGGAAACGATATTATTCAGGCAAATTCAACATTTAATTTCTCTTATAAACCTTTAAATGCAGGCACTTATATATTAGAAGTAAACGATCAGGGAGGAAGCGCTGTTTTAAAT
>JAUVDZ010000017.1 GCA_030595015.1 Candidatus Peregrinibacteria bacterium
AAATCCTTTGGCCATTCCTTTAACTCTACTAAAACTCCTTTTTCAGAAGGATCACAAATTAAATAAGTTAATTTATAATATGGATAATAAACAGAGGGGAATCTAAATCTTGTTTTAAGACGTTGCATCAATTGTTTCCAGCTTCCTGTATCTACATAAACTTTTTCCTCAACAACATCATCGTAATATCCCGTACAATGAGTATGGCCATTAACAAAAATATCAATATCTTTATTTAGAGGATTTTTATTATCCTGCAAAAATTTCTTTGCGCGCTTCATATAGGTTTGATGCTTTATGTAAAGCGTTTCTGACATGTCATGAAAACCATATTTATGCAGTTTTTTCTGAAAGTCCTTTCGTAAAAGAGCAAGAAAGAAGAAAATCACAACCAAAACCATATCAAAATATAAAATAAAGATCAGAATCTTAAAATAAATGTTTGTATCAAAAATATTTATTAAAGGTACCAAGAAATTAGGTCTATAAAAATCAGTAGCAATATCAAAAATAAAATATGGCAATGCTAATCCAAAAAGAATAAGCATTGGGATTAATATGCCCTTTAAGATTGGGCCTAATTCATTGTAAAAATATTTACTTAAAAACCAAAAAGGGATTGTATCTATTTCCATATTATCCGTATCTTTAACCCATTCCGGACGATCTTCTTTTATTCCCATTTGCATTATTTTGAAAACAAAATTTCTATTAACGTGATAAGCCATAGAACTATTTGTTGCCATATCCCAGGTATCAAAAGAACAATTCGGATCGATTTGGCTTCCATGCTCCCCTACTAAAGTAACTTTTTTATTATTATGATGGAATTCTCTAACAAAAAACTGATCAGAAACCACTTTAATATTGTATTTAGCTAGATCATCCTGAAATTTTTTCTCATAAACCAACTCATGATCATGGTTGCCTCCCAAAAGAGTAACTTCATGCTTTTTTCCAAATTCTTTAAATTTATCAAATAATTTTTGCCATTTTTTAATTATATAATTAACCCGTTCTTTTCCACGTTCTTCAACTTTCCATAAATCAAAAAAATCACCAAGAATGATTAACTCAAGCTCTTTATAGTTTTTATCCAGATGGTCGAGAAAACTTATCAATTCCTGCTCACAACTAAAATCTTCAATTAATTCCTCACCTCCAATATGAGTGTCGCTGATTAAAACAGTTGTTTTATGGGACATGACGATATTTTTTAGCTTCGCTCTCTTTGTTCATTCCAGAGAGCTCCGCGCAAAGCGCTGCGCTCTATGGTACGCCCGGCAGGATTTGAACCTGCGACCTTTGCCTTAGAAGGGCACCGCTCTATCCAGCTGAGCTACGGGCGCATATTATTGATACCGGAGGTAGTTTAAATCAAAACCCCACTTTCAAGCAAGATCATAATTATAAAAGCTATAGAATTGTTCATTACATGGAATACAATCCCTGGCCAAATTGATTTTGTTTTAACGTATAAAACGTTTAATACAACAGATAAAATAAGTAAAGGCATGATCGACTGAAATTCGAAGTGTACTGACGCAAAAATAAAAGCTGTTAGTACTACTCCCCAAAAAGGACTGATCTTTTTTGCTAAAGTCTGCAAAACGAATCCTCTAAAAAACACTTCTTCAACAATCGGCGCAATAACTACTGCCACTATAAATGCAAAAGTAAATCCGGAAATATCCCTTCCAAACACATCAAACAAAGATCTTGTTGGTTCAAATCCAAATATATCAATACCCAGAGTTGAAAAAAGCATAATGACAAATATACTTAACCCAATATAAAAGATATAACTTATAAAAACTAAAAATAACGTTTTTATACTGCCAATCCATTTAAATGAGAAGTCTTCAAAAGTTGATGCATATTTTCGTATAACAAAATACCAAAGAGGAATAAGCATCCCAGCAACTTGTAACAAATAAACAAAAAATAATAAAAGTCCTTTTAGTACAGGGATTCCATTAACACTTGAGATTAATCCTCCGATATTTACCAACTGCAATATAATAAAAAGGGAGAATTCAACTAAAAATGTTGCAACAAATACATTAAAGACATCTTTGATTTTCCAGTTATTATTTGATTGTTTAGCCATTTTATTAAATTATTACTTGACTTTTTGCCTCAATCTGCCATAATTACTTCCTGCATTTCATTTACATTGTAATCAATTATCATGCAACTTCAAAGAGGTGAGCAAATTGTAAAAATCCATCATCATCATCCGTTCCCATTTATTGTGCAGATCGTAAAAGCGTTGGGAGCGAGTTTACCCTTATTCTTCATGCTTTATCTATTCTCGTCAGCAATGAGGTATGAATGGATTATAATTACAATACTTTTAATTATGGCAATTTACACTATAATTATTGTTTACTTAGCACTAATTTATTGGCTGGATAAACTTGTGATTACTAACAAAAGAATCATCCATATAGATTGGAAGTTATTGTCACAAAGAGAAGAAGGCGAAGCTTTGTTATCCGACATTCAGGATATATCTTCAAAAGAAAAAGGTATTCTTTCAGCTATATATTGGTTTGATTATGGAGAATTAAGACTTGAAACAGCGGCTTCTAAGGCAACTATTATTTTCACTGAGGCACCTGATCCTGAAGGAATCAAGGAATTTTTAACTACGCATATTGACGGTTGTAGACCTGATGCAGCTTGTGGTACAGTACCAGCACCAAGCCCAGAGATGAGCTAAAGCGAGTCTCTCGCGAGCCAAAATGCGAGATCTAGCTGCGAAAAAGGAGCTTTGCGACTGATTGAGCAGGTAGAGCCTGTACGACGAAGTGCATTATGGCGAGAGTAAGTGTGAGCATATGCGAACTCATTACAGTTGATTAATACCTATGATCGAAGAAGGTGCGCAAAATCAAAAAACTCCAAAACCTAAAAGAGTTGTAGATCCAACTATCAAGGACTTTTCGCTTAGACCTCAGAATTTTAGTGATTATATTGGACAGGATGAGGTAAAAAAGAATCTTTCTGTTGCTATTCAGGCAGCAAAAATCAGAAAAGAACCACTCGACCACATATTACTTCATGGTCCTGCTGGTTTAGGTAAAACAACTTTAGCTCATATTATTGCTAATGAAATGGGTGTTAGCGTTAAGATGACTTCTGGTCCTGCACTTGAAAAACAAGGTGACTTAGCTGCAATTCTAACTAATCTTAAAGAAAACGATATACTGTTTATTGATGAGATCCATCGTTTAAGACCAGCAATTGAGGAAGTCCTTTATTCAGCTATGGAAGATTTTGGAATTGATATTATTATTGGAGAAGGACCGTCTGCAAGAAATGTAAGGCTTAATCTCCCAAGATTTACTTTAATTGGAGCAACTACAAAAGTTAGCATGCTATCATCCCCTCTTCGTGATCGTTTTGGGAATATTTTTAAATTAGCTTTCTATAAAAATGAAGATATTCTGAAAATTATTAAAAGAACAGCAAAATTATTAAAATATAATATTGAGGATAAAGCTGCCCATGAGATTGCTAGAAGTAGCAGACAGACACCTAGAATTGCCAATAGATTATTAAAACGAATCAGAGATTTTGCAGAAGTTAAGAATCTTAAGCAAATTAATAATGATATAACAAAAAATGGACTGGCTTCCCTTGGTATTGATCAACTCGGATTAGATCAGGCGGACAGAGATATCCTGGAATTAATTATCAGTAAATTTAATGGTGGACCTGTTGGATTAAGCGCAATAGCCGCTGCTACTTCAGAAGAACAAAATACTATAGAAGAGGTCTATGAACCATATTTACTTAAAATAGGATTTTTAGAGAGAACACATCGGGGAAGGATTGCAACAAAAAGCGCACACGAACATCTGGGTTATGAACAGAGACGAGCATAGCGAGTCTCTAGCGAGCGAAGACCTATCGCGAGCCTAACGTGAATCCGCAAAGCGGATGAACTCAATTTTACAAAACAAACATTGATCTGATATAATTCCGACTGCTTTTTTAAAAGCGGGTCTATGTATCTCTTAATACTCTAAAACATGAAAACTATGAAAATCCTTTCTAAAGGTATTATTCTTGTTATGCTTATCGGTTTACCATTGTTTACCAGTGGTTGTACCTGGTTCGGTGGAGGCGATGATCTCACTTTTGTTGATGAAGCTCAACAAACAAAACGAATTGGAACACTTAAATCTCTTGGTGGAATGAGTGTTGGAGAAGCAACTCACTTACTTGAAGCAAAAAGTGGACATACGATTAGATTGCGAAGTTTAAATATTGATCTGAATCAGGAAAAATATTTAAATAATATAGTTGAAGTTCGTGGATTGATAGGTACAGCCTCAGATGGAAAAGAAGTTATGGATGTAATAAGTATTGATCTTGCTGAAGATGAGCTTAATGATCCAGGAATAAAAGGAGAAGAAAAAGAATATAAAAATGCTGATTTAGGCTTTTTATTAACATATTTAGATAGTTGGGGAATTGAAGAAAGTGATACTGAAATACTTTTCACTGCTCCTGTTCCGGTTCCTGAAGAAGTTGATTCATCGGATGAAGTGGATGAAGTTGAACCTGTTGTTCCGGATAGAATTATTATTAGTAAAGAAGCAAATCCTAACAATCTTACTGTTGAAGCATTCTTGGGATTACCAAGTGATGCTAATGATCTAATCACTTCAGGATATACGAAAAGCTTAGTAGGAGTTGATCAGCTTGAAGGTCTGAAAAAAGAAAGTCCGGATAGAATGGAAATAGATATCTGGCTTGATAGAAACGATACTATTTATCAACTTACCTTTATCGGTTCTGATAATGAAGATACTGTAAATAATAGAAATACTTTTTTTAGTATGAGTTCCAGTTTTAAGTTAATTGGATTTTCACCGGATGAAGATGAGGACGAGGATGAAGAAATTGAACTTCCTGAGCTGGATGAACCCGATGTTACGCCTTATGAGCCGGAAGAAACAGAAGAAGAGGAAGTAGTAGTTATTGAAGAAGAAATTACTATTGTTGAACCCATTGAACCGGTTGTTTCAAGCTCTTCTTATGGAGTAATTGCAAACTATATAGGTGAAACAATCAATTCGATTGCACCTGAATCATCTGATGGAGGATCATGGAGTGCAAATAATTTTGAATTTGTAGAACCTAATTATGTTTATGTTGAATATTCTGATGGATCAGTTGAACGAAGAGTTTTATTAACATACGACCAGGAAGATGGTCTATCAACTAATGTACAAGCTTATTTTGAGCCAGGAGAAACTACTTCGTGGACTAGGGTAGAAGGTGAAAATCCTGTAGAACATGCTGAAAAAATAGTTATAAATATTACTGACGAAGGAGCTGAAGAAGCTGCAACAATTAAAGAGGGTTACAGATATTTCGAAAGTTTACCTTATGACTTCAATGCCCAATATCCTTCAAACTGGTATTTTAATGGTGCCAGTGGAAGTGGAGATGTCGCACATCACTATGGATTTAGCGATGAACCCGTAGAAGATGGGAATGAATTGGTAAGTCTTGATATTGTAACCGGAAGCTTACCTGCAGGAACTACAATTTCAGTTGGAGGCAATACAGGAGTAAAAGTTGTTTCAGGTGATTCTGTATCAATCTATATTGAAAGAGATGATGGCAGATTATATAAAGTCCATGGAGCTTCAAATTTAGAAAGCTATGTTATAGATATTGCTTCAAGTATTCAGGATGTTTAGTTTAAAATTTATTGACAATTATCAATTAGCACTCTAAAATTAAGAGTGCTAATTTTTTAAAAGAAAATTCAGCGACTGTTCAATTAATTTATACAACATAAAAATATTAATGAGTAAAGGCAAGTTTAGCTTATAGAATTCAAAAATATACTAATTTATGCTAAAATTTATTGAACACTTATAAAATATATAACTAAAGATAGATATGGAAAATTCAAATAAATTTGAAAAATTTACACGGGAAGCTAAACAAGCTTTAGTTGTCGCCCAGGAAAAAGCTAAAAGAGCCGGATTGGATTATGTAGGAACCGAACATGTACTTCAGGGTATACTTACGCAATCAAGTTCTCTTGGAGCGCATATATTACATAATTTCGGTATTTCAAGCGATAATGTAAACATGGTACTTAAAACAGTTGGAAGGCTTAAAACACCTAGATCTAACAACAAAACTGGCCCTTCTAAAGGTGGTTTAAGTGGATTTGCCAAGAAAGTAATTGAAAATGCTGTAAAAAGTGGTGAAAAATACAATCACTCGTATATTGGTACTGAACACTTACTTTTTGCTTTAGTCTCACAGGAAAATACTGCAGCAACAGTAATTCTTGAAAATATGAGAGTTAATCCAGAAGATATAAAAGATCAAATTATTCAGACATTTGAAAAAGGAAAAGAAGTACAAAATCAACAAACTACAGGTGCTACAGAAAATGGGGCACCAAATCAAGCAATGAACCCGATGGAATTCTTTTTGAATGGATTGCAGGGCGTAATGGTAGCGAATACTGAAAAAGAACAATATAAGAAAACTCAGAAAAAAGACGGAAAAAAGACTAAAACTCCTGCTTTAGATTATTTTACTTCCGATTTGGTAAAAGAAGTTGCAGAAGGAAAAATTGACCCTGTTATCGGACGTAAAAAAGAGATTAAAAGAATTATAAGCATTTTATGTAGAAAAACCAAGAATAATCCTGTTGTAATTGGTGAACCTGGTGTTGGTAAAACTGCAATTGCTGAAGGGCTTGCCATAGCTATTGCTAACGATGATGTCCCTGAACAATTACTTAATAAAAAATTGCTCTCTTTATCAATGACTGCGGTAATTGCTGGTACAAAATACAGAGGTGAATTTGAAGAAAGAGTAAAGCAAATTCTTGATGAGCTAAAAACAGCAAAAAACTCGATTTTATTTATTGATGAAATTCATACTGTTGTTGGAGCAGGATCAGCTGAAGGAAGCTTAGATGCTGCAAATATCTTAAAACCAGCATTATCTCGTGGAGATATCCAGGTTATCGGTGCTACCACTACAGCTGAATACCGCAAACAAATTGAAAGTGATGCTGCCTTAGAAAGACGTTTTCAGCCTGTAATGGCTGATGAGCCAACTAAAGAAGAAGCTCATGGAATGCTCATGGGATTAAAAGAAAGTTTTGAAGATCACCATAGTTTAACTATTACTGATGAAGCGATTGATTCAGCTATCAGCTTATCTGCACGATATATAAATGATCGTTTTTTACCTGACAAAGCAATTGATTTATTGGACGAAGCTTCATCTTTAAAGCGTGTTAGCATTAAAGGTAAGGCTAATGCTTCTCAAAAACTTCAAAAAGAGTTAGGAGCAATAATTAAAAAGAAAGAGGAAGCTGTTTCAAGACAGGATTATGAAAAAGCAGCAGAATTAAGAAATAAAGAAATTGAAATCATTAAACAAATTGAGGAAAAAAGAACTACAGCCGTGCCTAAGACTAAAAGAAAAAAAGTTACTGGAGAAGACATTGCTAATGTTGTCTCAACAATGACAGGAGTTCCGGTTACTAAATTGATTAAAACTGAAATGCAAAAACTTCAAAGTATTGATACAAAGCTAAAAAAACACATTATTGGTCAGGATGAAGCGGTTGAAGCTGTTTCAAAAGCAATCAAAAGATCACGTGCAGGGTTCGCTGATGAAAATCGACCAATTGGTTCTTTTATCTTTATGGGGCCAACTGGTGTTGGAAAAACAGAACTTGTTAGAGTTCTTGCTCAGGAAGTATTCAATGACAAAAATGCACTAATTAAAATCGACATGAGTGAGTTTATGGAAAAACACACTACATCAAGATTAATTGGTACAACTGCAGGTTATGTTGGTTATGATGACGGAGGTCAGTTAACTGAAGCAGTGCGTCGAAAACCTTATTCAATTGTATTATTCGATGAGATTGAAAAAGCTCATCCGGAAGTATTCAATTTATTGCTTCAAATTCTTGAAGATGGAGTTTTAACCGATAGCAAAGGACGAAAAATCGATTTCAAAAATACTATCGTAATCCTTACTTCAAATATTGGTGCTGCAAAGTTAACAGAAAAAGCAGCTCCAATCGGATTCAATAAAGCTGCAGATGACTTAAAAGATGCGGAGGCACAATTTGAACATACAAAAAAAGATATATTAAAAGAACTTAAAGAAAACTTTAAACCTGAGTTTTTAAATCGTATTGATAAAGTAATCGTATTTAAAGCACTAAAACGTGAAGACATTAAGAAAATCGTTAAATTACACGTAGCAATGCTTCAGGAAAGATTAAATATAAAACATCTAGGTATTGATGTTTCAAAAAAAGCTTTAGATTATCTTGCAGAAAAAGGTTATGACCCAAAATACGGAGCACGACCTGTACGAAGAGCAATTCAGGATTTAGTTGAAGATCCTCTTACAAATAAATTTTTAGATGGAGAGTTTGAAGATGGAGATTTGATTAAAGTTGATATGAAAGGCGATAAATTAGAACTTACAAAAATGGTAAAAAAGTAAATTATTAAAAAAAGCCCTACATCGATTTGTGGGGCTTTTTTTAATATTATTTATCTACTATTTCTTTTGCAGATTGTGAAATTTTACTAGCGACCTGATCAGTAGGCTCTGTTGTTGATTCTTGAGGAGCAGGTTCAATTGAAGCTTGATGAACTTCTTCTTCAACCAATACTTTTAATCCTTCACTTCCTTTGCTCTCTTCAACAATTCCTCTAAAAATTAATTCCTCCTCTTGAGTTACTAAAAGAATTTCATCATAAATGGACATTTTGTATTGTTTACCATTTATTGTAAGAATTAATTCTGGGATATTTAATTTGACAATTGGCTTTATATCAAGTCGATATGCATGCTCTGCTCTTGGTTGTCTATCAAGTATAGTTTGAAAAGAAAATGCATAAGCTTCTGTAAAAGCAGTCATCCCGCATAAAGAACCAGGTAATCCAACATGGGTTGGGTGACCAACAGTATCAATTCCAACTTCGTTTAATTTTTCCATTATTCTTTTCCAATCTTTACTTTCAAAGCCACGTGATGGATTTTGGAAATTAAACTGTCCAAATATCCTACCAAATTGTTTATCAGATTCCGCTAAGGAATCTAATTGATGATCTGTGTTTTTTTCTTCAAGTTTTTTCATGATTTTAATAAGTTAATTGTGGATGATTATTTTAAGCCATTTTGCTACTTCTGTCAAGCTGAAGTTGAGTTGTCCTTTACAAATAAACCATTTTACCTTAAAATTTCTATGCTCTTTTCTTAAACAACCTTTTAGTAGTAGAGCCGTTGTTTGTAAGGACTTGAGCTATTATTATTAAAAAGGCTCTATTGCGGTGGCAAATGAATGATACTCAAATGACCAAATTATTTGGTGATCAGAATGAAGTTATGGAAAAACTTCTTAAAGACTCACCTAATATTGTATTCCCGGTTCCAGGGACTTTAATTGACGGAACAGTAACTGACATCTACAAAAACAAAGTACTTGTAGATCTTGGTGGTATTAGTACTGGTATTATTGCTGGTAAAGAAGTTCATGACAGTATGAACACTTTAGAAGAATTAAATGCAGGAGATACAGTCTCTGCATATGTTATTGATCCTGAAAATCCAGATGGACTTGTTGTTCTTTCGTTAAGAAAAGCCAGTCAGGAAAAGAGTTGGAGAAAATTCGTTGATGCTTATGATTCTGGTGAAGTTATCCAGGTTAAAGCGAATGAAGCGAATAAAGGTGGATTATTACTTGAAATTGATGGAATTAAAGGGTTTATTCCGGTTTCACAATTAGCTCCAATGCACTATCCACGTGTTAATGGTGCTGATTCAAATGAGATTTTAAAAAGACTTCAAAGTTTAGCTGGCGTAGAGTTCAATGTTAAAGTTATTAATGTTGATAACGATAATGGAAAGCTTATTCTTTCTGAAAAAGCTGCAATGAGAGAACAAAGAGATGTTTCACTTGGTAAACTTAAAGTCGGTCAAAAGATTAAAGGTAAAATCAGCGGAATCGTTAAATTCGGTATTTTCGTTGCATTTGAAGGGCTTGAAGGTCTTGTCCATATTTCTGAAATTGCATGGGGGCACGTTAAAGATCCTTCTGAATTCGGAAAAATTGGTGAAGAAGTTGAAGTATTAGTAATTGGAATTGAAGGAGAGAAGATTTCTCTTAGTATGAAGAGATTAACTCCGGATCCGTGGCTTGAAGCTGCTAAAAACTTTAAAGTTGGTAAAGTTGTTGAAGGTGAAATAAACAAAGTTACTCAATTTGGAGCATTCATGCAATTAAATGAAGAAATCAATGGATTGATTCATTTGACTGAAATTTCTGATGAAGAAATTGATGATGCTTCAAAATTCATTAATGTTGGAGAAAAAGTGAATGCTAAAGTTATTTCAGTTGATCCTGATGAGCACAGAATCGGATTAAGTATTAAAGCTTTGAGCGACAAACCTGCTGAAAAAAGAAAACAAAGAAAACAAAGAAAGAGGAAGCTGCAGACGAAGAAGCGCCTGAACCTGCTGCTGCTGAAGAAGCTGAAGCAGAAGAAGAGAAAGCTGCATAAAAAGTGTAAAAGAAAGGCCCATTGCTCTAAGTAGTGGGCTTTTTTCGCGGTAGAGAGAAAGCCCTTTCTCTAAGAAAGTCGATTAATAGAGAAACTCCCTTGTCAGAGAAACCCACTTTCTCTAATATAAATACATGGATTTATCGAAATTAAATAAGGAGCAACACGAGGCAGTTATTCATGACAATGGTCCGCTTTTAATTATTGCTGGAGCTGGAACTGGGAAAACGCATGTTATTGCTTCACGGATTCTTTATCTTTTACAGGAAAAGAAGGTTTCAACTAATTCTATCCTTGCCCTGACTTTTACTGAAAAAGCTACTGAGGAGATGATCGAACGAATTGACGTTGCTCTCCCCTATTCTTATGAGGAGCTTTCCATCCATACTTTCCATGGGTTTTGCGACAAAATCCTCAGGCAATATGGTCTAGAAATCGGTCTCGACACTTCTTATAGTATTCTCGTACAAATCGATCAGTGGATGTTCATTAAAAAACATCTTTTTGATTTTGAACTCGATTATTATAGGCCAATGGGAAATCCAGGCAAATTTATAAATGCTTTAAGCACACACTTTTCTCGGCTTAAAGATGAGGATATCTCGCCTGAGACATACATTAAATATGCTGAAAATTATGAGGAAGATGAAACTGAGAAAACGCGCCTCACTGAACTCGCTAATGCTTATAAAAAATATCAGGAGCTAATGATTAAGGAAAATATGATGGACTTCAATGATCTGCAGTTTTATGTTCTGCGATTATTTGAACAGCGCCCGCAAATCCTAAAACAACTTCAGGAACGATTCCAGCACATTTTGGTTGATGAATTTCAGGATACTAACTTCGCACAAAGCAAAATCGTTCACGAATTAGCAAAAGGCCATAAAAATCTTACTGTTGTTGGTGATGACGATCAGAGTATTTACAGATGGCGAGGTGCTTCAATGAATAATATTAATGAATTCAACCGTGAATTCCCGGATGCAAAAAAGATTGTACTTAAAGAAAATTATCGATCAACTCCACAAATATTAAATGCGTCTTATGAGCTTATCCAAAACAATAATCCGTTTAGACTTGAGGCTTCTCACGATATTAATAAACGTTTAAATAGTCAATTTGAGGATAGTGACAAGGTTCAGATCACGAAATTCAATAATTATGTAAATGAGTACAAATCTATAATCCAAAAAATTAACGAGCATGTTGATGGTGATTATGATTATAAGGATATTGCGATTCTTGTGCGAACTCATGGCATTGCAAAACCTGTTATTGAGGCGTTAAAAATTAATAAAATTCCGTTTCAGGTTAAGTCTTCTGAAACAATTACGACTCTTTCTGAAATTAAGGATTTAATCGCAGTTATAAAGCTTATATCTAATCCAAGAGATGATCTTGCTCTGTTTAGAATCCTGCAAATGCCGATTTATGACTTCCCGATGGCGAGTTTGATTGACCTGGTTAACAAAGTAAAAAGTGATCATTCTAAATCATTGTTGGAAGTTGCCCGTAATGAAGATTACTTAAAAAATATTCTTGAATTATTTGATGATCTTATTGATTTCTCAAAGGAGCACAATGTTTCACAGATTTTGAGTGAGTTTTTGACTAAAACCCAGTATTTGCAGAAGCTTCAGGACGAAGGCACATACGAAAGTGAAGAAAGGATGCTGAATATCGCTGAATTTATTAAATTGGTTCAGACTTATGATTCTCAGCATGATGACAAAAATCTTTATAACTTTATTGAATATCTTGCTCTTTTAGAGGATGCAGGTGCAAAGCTTGATTCGACTATTAGTGAGATTGATCATAATGCAGTCCAGATTTTAACAATTCACGCAGCAAAGGGTCTGCAGTTCCCTATCGTGTTTATTCCATCAATGGTTCATACGCGTTTTCCTGGTCGTAATATGAAGGATCCGATTGCTATCCCTGATGAGTTGGTTACTGAGAATATTCCTGAAAAAGACATGCATTTGTATGAGGAGAGACGCTTGATGTACGTGGCTTGTACAAGAGCAAAAGAAAAGCTCCACATTAGTTTTAGTGAGAAATATGAAGGCAATAAAAAATGGAAACCTTCGGTGTTTGTGACCGAACTTTCAGGTTTGGATGATGTTGAGTTTAACGAGAATAATGATGAAGTTAAAGAACAAGAAACTCAAAAAGTTGTGCAAAAAGAAATGGTCGACGTGTCCCCTACTCCTTCAAAACTTAGTTATAGTAAATTAACTACTTTTGAAGCGTGTCCTCTTAAATATAAATTTAGATATCTATATAATCTGCCTTCACCGAATACTGCTGCCTCTAATTTTGGTGTTGCAGTTCACAATACTCTTAATGAGTTTTATGAAGGATTGAAGTCTGGTAAAGAACCTGCGATAAGTGATTTCAAGGAGTTGTATGAAAAAAACTGGATTCCTCATGGATATGACAACCGGGCTCATCACAATGCCAGAAAGAAACAAGGAATTGAGATTATTGAGAACTATTATGAATTAAATAAAGATAATTGGATTATTCCGGATATGATGGAACGCGCATTTAATTTGAAGATCGGCGCGTATAGTTTTAGCGGTCGTATTGATCGTATTGATAAGTTGGAGGATGGGACTTATGAAGTCATTGATTATAAAACCGGAGCATCTAAAAAGAACCAAAAACTAGAAAAAGACCTACAGCTTTCTTTGTATGCACTTGCCTGCCGTGATGTTTACGGTATCCAGGCTAGTAAACTTAGCTTGTACTTCCTTGAGAACAATGAAAAACACTCAACTACTAGGTCTGCAGAAGAACTTGAGAAAGCAGAAAAAGATATTGCAGCAAAAACTGATGAATTAATGAATTCAGACTTCGAAGCCACTCCTGGCTTCCCGTGTAAATTCTGTGAGTTTAGGCTTGTTTGTAATAAGGCGGTGCATTAGGGATTGGAATTGACATGTTCAGCTTTTCATTATTAACAAAACGAACTATAATTTTGTATGATTGGTAATTAATAAAATAAATTACTAGTAATATGGAAATTGAAGACCAAAAAATCAAAGATTTATTAAAACTTAAGGACGGCGGCGTTCTTTTTCATCGGGAAGGGCAGGAACTAGAATTTAAGGAACAATTCAATTTAGCTGGACTCGCCGAGTACTTCAAAGATTTTGCAGCTTTCGCCAATAACAAAGGTGGCTACATGATTTTCGGTGTCCAAGATGCCCCACGAATACCAATTGGTCTAAACAAAAAATCAATTGAACTATTTCAAAAAATTGACCCTGCAAGAATTAGCGGGCACCTATTAGATATTTTCTCAGGCGATATAAGCTGGAAGCAAGGAAGCGTGGAAGTAGAAGATCAATTCTTTGGGGCATTTTACATATATCCTGCTGAAACAAAGCCAATAATTGCAAAAAAAGACGAAGGCAAAGAACATACCATCAAAAATGGTGAAGTATATTATCGATATGGGGGAAGAACACAAAAAATCCAATACGCCGAACTCGAAAATATTATCAATAGACGAATTGAACAAAACAACAAACAATGGCTAGATTTAATGAGCAAGATTGGATCTGCTGGACCACAAAATGCCGCTATATTGGACACCGAAAAATCTTTAATCGAAAAAGGCTCATCCAGAGTATTAGTATTAGATGACAATTTAGCTTCTAAGTTAAAGTTCATAAAAGAAGGTGAATTCGTTGAGAAAGGAGGTGCCACCGCCCTTAAATTAGTAGGAGACGTGGTTCCGGTTGATAAGGTGGAGATAATAAAAAAAATCAAAGAAGATCTCACCAGCCGATATCCCCTTTCCGCTGCTGAACTAGCAGATGAAGTAAAAAAACATACTGAAGGAGTTGGAATCAACAAAATATGGCAAACAATAAAAGAAACTGATTTAAAGAATAATGCAGATTACGCCGAATATAATTTCAGGAACAAAAAGCAGAAAGAGAAATATCTATCCACGGGAAAACTTCCATCTACTACTCCAACCATTTATAACCACAAGGCTGTTGATTTTCTCGTCAAAATATTAAAAAATTAGATGAAAACATTAAAAAAAATTTGGAAAAAATTTAAAGGAACTTATTTATATAAAAATTTATTCAAAATAAGTGTAATTTTAGGATTATTGGCGATTTTAGTCCCATATCATATAGATCGACAAAATTCCAAAGAAGATTTAGATAGAAGAAAACAAATAGTCTATGCCGAAAACGCATATAATGTCAGTTTGCTTAATACATTCAAACAAGCGATAGAAAATGATGAGCTAAAAACAAAATTATTCTTCAATAATTTTTCGCTTAAGGCCTACCGAGATCATTGGGATATAATTGCTAATTTAGAATCTGATTGTGCAAATTCACAAGTTTTTGCAATTTCAAAGATGGAAGCAATTAATTCAATCAACAAATATATAATTACACTTTACAATCAAGAAGGCCTAATATTTACAACTAATCAATGGAAAAACACCAAAGATAGACAAGGCCGTTGGTATGAAGATTTAGAGGAAAATGTGTTAGATTTACAAAAATTTTTTGATGAAATGAAAGAATGTAACTTCAGGTAAATAAGTTTAAATTTTATTTTTAACATTTATTTATTCATTTTTTACATTGGTAGCCTTCCAAGTATATTATAACAATACAAAAATTTAAACTAACCCACAACCATATTTATTTAATAGAAAACTATGTATCAACCCATAACAGAAAAAATATTAGAAGTTATAAATGAAGGGGTAACACTTCAGTCACACATGATTAAATTACAGGAAGCTTATATTATATCTAATCATAGTCATCCCAATAGAAACAACATCCTTACTGATATTAAGACTGACTGCAATGATTGGTGCGGAACTGTACACAACCTTCTCATAGCTAACGGCTTGTTATTAGAATACAACAAGATCATTAATTTAATAATTCAACCAGGTTATTTACAATTTGGGGATATATCCACTCAATACAATCGAACTGTTCATTACCTACAAGAATTAATCAATATTGGCAAAGATATTGAAACCCGACAAAATAGTAAAATAGTAGAATTAATTTTTATTGATGACATTGATAATTTTAAAGAGTTTGTTGCAGACATTTCAGCAAAAGACATCGATAAGCCTTACACAGAATCAGCCTTTCTAGAAGATGATATTAAACAAGCATTTTGTGAAGCAATAAATGAAGAATACATAGAAAAAGATTCAGGTGCTGAAACAAGGGATTTGCATACTACACGGATTAAAATTAAC